>CAMLFP010000035.1 GCA_946479335.1 uncultured Archangium sp. | reverse complement strand
TGATCCACTGGCACGCGCTCTTGACGTGTGGGCGGTGATCGCTTATGGCGGGCGCCCATTTCTCATTCCCACCCGGGTCTGAGAACGTTTTTATAAAGAAACCGCGAGGTTACACATGACGTACGCAGTCATCCGCACGGGCGGCAAGCAGTACCGGGTCGCCGAAGGCGACGTTCTCCGCATCGAGAAGGTGAAGGGCGATGCTGGCGCCGAGTTGAAGTTCGAGGAAGTGCTCATGATCGGCGGCACCGAGGCCGTGAAGGTCGGCAAGCCGACCGTCTCGGGCGCGAAGGTCACCGGGAAGATCATGCGTCAGGCGAAGGCCCGCCGCGTGCTCCACTTCCGCAAAGAAAAAGAGGGTTGGACGCGCCTCCGTGGCCACCGCCAGCCGTTCACCGAAGTGAAGATCACCTCGATCTCCGCCTAAGAAAGAGAGAGTCAGAAGCCATGGCACACAAAAAAGGACAAGGCTCGTCACGCAACGGCCGCGATTCAAACTCGCAGCGCCGTGGCACCAAGGTGTTCGGCGGGCAGACCATCACCGCGGGCAGCATCATCGTTCGCCAGGTCGGCACCAAGATCCACCCCGGCACCAACGTGCGTCTGGGCCGCGACTACACGCTGTTCTCGCTCATCGACGGCGTCGTGAAGTTCGAGAACTACTCGAAGGGCCGCAAGAAGGCGTCGGTCTACCCGGCCGAAGCGCCCAAGAGCTGAAGCGCGCCACCGCGCAGCTTCCTGAACGCCGTGGGACTTTTCGTTCCGCGGCGTTTCGTTTTTCTGGTCGCCTTCTCGGCGGCCGATGACACGCTGTCGCTTTGTCATCGTCACGCCCGGCCCGCGACAGCAGCGGCCGGGTTCCCTGCGAGGGCTCCGTGAAATTCGTCGATGAAGTTCGGGTGTACGTGAAGGCCGGAGACGGCGGCGATGGCGCCGTCGCGTTCCGTCGCGAGAAGTACGTGGCCAAGGGCGGCCCGTCGGGCGGTGACGGCGGCAACGGCGGCTCCATCATCTTCGAGGCCGACCCGCAGCTGACCACGTTGCTCGACTTCCGCTTCAAGTCGCACCACGAGGCGCGCGGCGGGCAGCACGGCCTGGGCAGCGACATGAACGGCCGCGCCTCCGACGACGTCATCCTCAAGGCGCCGGTGGGCACGCTGATCCGCGACGAGGCCACGGGCGAATTGCTCAAGGACCTCTCGACCCCCGGCGAGCGCTGGGTGGCGGCGAAGGGCGGCCGCGGCGGTTGGGGCAACATCAACTTCGCGACGTCGACCCGGCAGACGCCGCGCTTCGCGCAAGACGGCACGCCCGGCGAAGAGCGGCACCTGGTGCTGGAGCTCAAGCTGCTGGCCGACGTCGGCCTGCTGGGCTTCCCCAACGCCGGCAAGAGCACCTTCATCTCGCGCGTGTCGCGCGCGCGCCCCAAGGTGGCCGACTACCCGTTCACCACGCTGGTGCCGCACCTCGGCGTCGTCGCGTACCGCGAGCGCAAGAGCTTCGTGATGGCCGACATCCCCGGGCTCATCGAGGGCGCGAGCGAGGGCACGGGCCTGGGCCACCAGTTCTTGCGGCACGTCGAGCGCTGCCGCGTGCTGGTGCACCTCGTCGACCTCTCGGCGGCTGAAGAGGGCCGCACGCCGCTCAAGGACTTCACCATCATCAACCGCGAGCTGAAGAAGTACTCCGCGGAGCTGGCGAAGAAGCCGCAGATCGTCGTCGCCAACAAGTTGGACCTCCCGCACGCGCGCGAGGCGCTGCCGAAGTTCGTCGCGGCGATGAAGAAGAAGAACATCAAGGTCTACGAAATGTCAGGCGCGACGGGCGACGGCGCGCAAGAGGTCCTCGACGCATGTGGAAAGCTCCTGTTTGGCGGCGCCACCGAGAAGAAGGTGCGGCTCAAGGCGCGGGCGAAGAAGAAATGAGCGGTGGCGGGCCGAAGTACGAGGTGCACGAGGGCAAGCCGGCGCCCGCGGAGCTCCTGCTGGATGGCCGCAAGGAGCGCATCGCGCAGGTCGTCTCGTTGCGTACGCGCAGCGTGACCGTCGTCCTCGACCGGCTCGAAGACACCTTCAACATGGCCGCGGTGCTGCGCACCTGCGAGGGCATGGGGCTGCAAGACGTCCACATCATCCGCAACCCGAACGTGAAGTTCGCGCCCAACGGCGCGGTGACGCAGGGCTGCGACAAGTGGCTCGACCTCCACGTGTACAAGGACTTCAAGACCTGCGCCGAGGTGCTCAAGGGCCGCGGCTACAAGGTGCTGGCGTCGGCGATTCAGCCGGGCGCGACGAGCCTCTACGAGCTCAAGTTCGACACGAAGATCGCGCTGGTGCTGGGCAACGAGCGCTTCGGCGTGAGTGAAGAAGTGTTGCAGCACGCCGACGGCACGTTCTGGATCCCCATGCGGGGCTTCTCGCAGAGCATGAATATCTCCGCGGCGGCCTCGGCCTGCGTGACGCGGGCGATTTCGTGGCGCGTGGAACATTTCGGCGCCCAGGGCGATTTGAGCGACGTGGAGAAGCAGCAGCTCACCGAGCAGTTCTCGTTGCTGTCCGTCAAGCAGCGCGGGCGGCTGTACCGCAACAAGTGAAGGCGCCACCGCGCGCTCCGTCAAAGGAACACCATGAACCTGCACACGCTGGCGCTCGCGTTGACCCTCTCGGCGACTCCTGACGCGGGCCTCGCGCCCGACGCGCCGCCGGCCGCGGTGAAGAAGGCGCCGCTGCCGCCCGACGTGAAGGAACTCGTCGACCGCATGCAGGCCTTCTACGAGAAGACCACCAACTTCACGGCCGCCTTCAAGCAGGAGTACACGTACAAACTCTTCAAGCGCACCACGGTGTCGACCGGTCAGGTGTTGTTCTTGAAGCCCGCGCTGATGCGCTGGGAGTACGCGACGCCCGGCCCCAAGACCTTCGTGCTCGCGAAGGACCGCGTGCTGATGCACGACCCGGCGGCGAAGTTGATTACGCGCGCGGCGTTGGACACCAGCCAGCTCTCGGCGTCGGTCACCTTCCTCTTCGGCGTCGGCAAGCTGGAGAACGAGTTCTCCATCCAGAAGAAGGCGTGCGCGAAGTGCCAGGGCACGCAGCTGGAGCTGACGCCGCTGCTGCCCGACCCGCGCTTCAAGAAGATCTTCCTCGAGGTCGACGAGAAGACCGCCTCGGTGCTCAAGAGCACGGTCATCGACCCCGACGGCAGCGAGAACGCCATCTCGTTCTCCGAGTTGCACACCAACGTCGACGGCGTCACGGAAGACAAGTTCCACATCGCGCCGCCGCCCGGCACGCAGCTGCAGGACTTCCTGAAGCCCGGAGCCTCGCCTGACGCGGGCAACTGAAGCCGTCGCGCTGCTGCTCGCGTTCGCCGCGTGTCACCGCGAGGTCGCCGGCGAGCGCATCTCGTCGCTGCAGGGGCTGACGCTCGACCTCGCACCGGCGCCCGCGGTGCGCGTGGTGGCCGACGCCGAACTCGACGGGCAACCCGCGGAGCTCAGCTTCGACCCGTCGCAGCCGGTCAGCTTCATCACCTCCGGGTGCGGTGCGCGCGAGGTCATCGCCGAGGTGAAGGTGCCTGACGCCTTCGGGCCCGACGAGGCGTACCCGCTCACGCGCGTGTCTGGCCTCGTGGTGGGCGGCAAGCACTTCCGCCCCTTCGAAGCGGCGCTGGCGCAGGGCAACGCGTGCATCGTGGTCTTCGGTCAGCGCGAGCTCTCTGACGTCGCGCTCGAGGTGAACCCCGCGACGCGCACGCTGCGGTTCCGCCCGTCGCAGCCGCGCGCGAAGTGGCTCGCGGAGCTGGAGAAGCGCGGGGGCGACGCGCAGGTGCTGACGGTGACGCGCGAGCCGCGCACCGACGTGCCCTTGCTGACGCTGCGCGTGCGGCAGGGGCCCGCGCAGCTCGACGCCGCCGTGCTGCTCTCGCTCTCGGAGCCGAAGACGCGCCTGTACGAGACGCGCGTGCGCGCCGCGGGCTTGAAGCCCGGCCTCGAGCTGCTCGAAGGGTTGCCGGTGCCGAAGGACCTCCCGCCGGAGTTCTCGCAGCTGCGCGGGCTCGCCTACGAAACGTTGGAGCTCGCCCAGGGCTTCGGGGTCACCGACGGAATGCTGGAGTTGGAAAAGGGCGCGCCGCCGCACGCCGCGCAGGGCGTGGTGGGGGCCGACGTATGGAGCCACTTCGTCACCACGTGGGACGTGCAGGAGAACCTGCTGGTGTTGTGGCGCCCGCGCGTCTTCGTGTCGGGTGGGCGCGCGAAGTGCGAGCGCGACGGCGTCACCAGCGCGGAGAACTGCTTCGAGCTCCACGCGGCGGTGACGCGCGGGCAGTTGCGCGCGACGGTGATGGTGTGGAGCCCGCTGCCCGACGGCGCGCAGCTCTCGCTCGACGTCGCGGGCGGAGAGCGCGCGTGCGGCGTCGGCTTCTCCTTCTCTCCCACCGGGCGCGGCGTCAGCACGCACCATGTCTTCCCGTGGGCGAAGCTCAGCGAGCTGCCTGGCTGCGCGAACGCCTTCGTCGCTGCGACCGGCGCCACCCCCGGCATGTTGGAGGAGAGCCCGCTGCCGCAGTGCCCCGGCGTCTGCGCGTGGGCGCGCGAGAGCGTCAGCGGTCGCCTGTCATGTGAGTGCCAGCCCGGCGTGCGCACCGCCACCGGTGACGCGCGCACGCAGTTGCTCGAACTCTACCGCCGCGCGTTGCAGCAGCTCGCGCCGCCGCTGGAGCAGGAACCGCAAGACCCCGAGTAGGTCACTCGTCTGACTTGGAGTGCTTGAACGCGTCGAGCACCGCCTGCGACGCGCGCGAGAGGTACTTGCCTTTGCGCACCAGGATGCCGATGGGCCGCGTGAAGCCGGCCTCCGAGAACTGCTTGGCCACCAGCGAGCCCGCCGCGACCTCCTGCTTCACCGTCTGCGACGGCAGCACCGAGACGCCGAGGCCCAGCTCGATGGCGCGCTTGATGGTCTCGACGTTGTCCATCTCCATGGTGACGTTGAGCTCGATGCCCTTGTCGCGGAACACCTTGTCGGTGCCCTTGCGCGTCGGCGCCTCGCGGTCGAAGCCGATGAACGGGAGGCCGGCCACCGCGCTGAGCGACACCTTGCCCTTGCTCGCCAGCGCGTGCCCGGGCGGCACCACCAGCACCAGCCTGTCTTCGCGGAAGGGCACGATGTCGACGCCGGCGCGCGGCGTGGGGTACGCCACGAGGCCCAGGTCGGCCGCGCCCAGAATCACGTCGTCGTAGACCTGGTCGCTGCGCCGGTAGTTGAGCCGCACGTTGACGCGCGGGTGCGTGCGCAACAGCTCCTTCTGGATGCTGTGCAGTTCGTGGAGGCCCACCGTGTAGATGGCCGACACCGTCGCGCTGCCGGAGATCTCCGTGGCCTGCTCGCGGATCTCCGCTTCCACCTCCGTGAAGCGCGAGAGGATCTCCTTGCACCCGCGGAACAGGCGCTCACCGGCCGGCGTGGGCGTCACCTGCCGCGCGCTGCGCGAGAGCAACCGCTGCTCGTACCGCGTCTCCAGCGCGCGGATCTGCTGGCTGACCGCCGACTGCGTCACGTGGTTGAGCTGCGCTGCCCGCGAGAACGAGCCGGTCTCGACCACGTCGACGAACATCTTCAGCGATTCGAGCTGCATGAGTTGCGCTCCTTGAGGTGAGCGCATTCAGTAGCGACACTTTGGTATTAGCGCAAGTGAACCGAACGACTCACATCGACCACTGCAGGCCGCTGGAGACCCACACGTATTGGTCGCCCACCGCGCGCGTCTGGTACGGCGAGCTCGCGTCGCCGTTCAGGGTGATGAAGTAGCGCTGCCACTCGCCGCTGAACCGCAGGCGCAGGTGTTCGACCAGCTCGATGGAGAACGCGAGCGTGGCGTCGATGGCGAACGCGGTGGCCTTGGGGAAATCGACCCGCAGCGAGCCGAGGCTGGCGACGTACTGGGCGGCGCCGCCGAACTCGAGCTCCACCGGTCCCGCGAGGTGCCAGCGCGCCAGCGCGCCGCCGCGGAAGCCGTTGAGCAGCATGTCGGGCGTGGCGTTGGTGACGTTGGCCTCGACCACGTACGTGAAGAGGGTGTGCCGCGAGTAGCCCGCGTGCAGCTCGAGGCTGAAGTCGTCGCTGAGTGGAATGCGGCCCAGCGCGCCGAAGCGCAGCCGCGAGCTGGAGTGCACCGCGTGGAACGAACCGTTGACGGCGCGCGAGCGCAGGTTCAACCCGAAGTCGGCGCTGATGAAGGCGCCGAGGTGCGCGAGGAAGTTCGAGGTGAAGCCGGCGCCCGGGTAGACGGCCAGCGCGGCGCTGAACGCGCCCGACGCGGGGTGCGACGAGTTGTACGGCTGATCGGTGAGCGAGCCGACGGCGTACAGGTTGCGGTTGAAGATGCCGCCCTGCACCGACGCGCGGAAGGCGAAGTGCGGCGACGGTTTTGCCGGCGCGCTCGGCTCGGCAGGCGCGGGCGCGGCGGGCTTCTCCTCCGCGACGGGCTCCGGAGCCGGCTTCGGCGCCGGGGCCTCGGCGGCCGCGGGCTTCTCCACCGGCTTCTCCACCGGCTTCTCTTCGGCGGGCTTCGGCTCTTCGCGCGGAGGCTCCGCGGGCGGCGGCTCGGTCTTCGCGGGCTCGGGCGGCTGGGGCTCGGGCTTCGCGGCCGGCGGCGTGGCGTGCGCGGCGCCCAGCGCGGTCAGCAGCGCGTTGAGCTTCGGCTTCGGGAGCGACTTCGGCGGCTTCTTCGCGGTGCCCGCCACCGAGACGACGCCGAGCTCCGCGCCGTCAGCGGCGTTCAACACCGAGAGCGTGAGCTGCTTGCCTTCGGCGGTGACGTTGATGAACGCCACCTCGCCGCCGCGCTTCCCCGCCGCGATGACGGCGTACTTCGCGCCGAGGCTCTTGCTCAGCAGCTTCACCATTGCGGAGCTGCCATCGACGACGACGACCGGCTTCTTCGGGGCAGCGGATGCGACTGCGGCCATCAACAGGCACGTCAGAAACCAGAAACGCATGAGTGGCGGCATCACATGCCGAGTGCGCCCGCGCCGTCACCCAAAATCGCGCGATGTGTCCGTTGCGCGTGTCGCGGGGTCTGCGTCAGGTCGAAAGGAGCGTCACCGCGGCGTCACTCAAGATCTCGAAGAGCCGCTCGCCCTCTTGCGCCGTCGCGCGGGCCGGGGTGCCGAAGTAGGCGTCGGGCCCGCCGGCTTCGACGAAGTCTTTCACGCCGCGCTTGATGGCATCGACCAGGCTGACGTTCACGTCGGGGAGCGCCGCGCGCGCGGCTTCGTCGACCAGGTGTGGCGCCGCGGCCAGCATCAGGCTGGTCTCGTATTCACCGGCGTGGCCACCGCCGTACATGAACTCGTCGCCCAGCAGCGGGCCGGTCGGCGCGCGGCGATGGTCGGCCACCACGACGCGCGCGGTGGTGACGCGCTTCGCGGCCTCGTGCACCACGCGGAAGTGCGCGGGCTCCAGGTGGTGGTTGATGACGGCGATGGTGGTGAAGCCGCTCGCGGCGATGCCGTGCAGCACGCCGGCGATGAGCGCGCCCGCGACGTCGCCGGGCAGGGTGACGGTGCCCGAGAACGGCGCCGCGAAGTCGGTCAGCGCGTAGGTGATGGCGGGGAACATCACGGCGTCGCGCGGCAGCTTCTTCGCGACGCGGCGGCACACCTCCTCGGCGATGACCACGTCGACGCACAGCGGGAGGTGCGGGCCGTGCGCTTCGGTGCTGCCGATGGGCAACAGCGCGACGGCGCCGCCTTCGGCGAGGG
Organism: uncultured Archangium sp.; assembly: GCA_946479335.1. Next base: position 17,054 of record CAMLFP010000035.1, on the reverse strand, counting down.
CCTTCACGCGCGGCCAGCTCAGGGTTCGGGCTTCGTGCAGCATCAGTCTCGCAGCTCCGTCTTGAGGACCTTGCCGCGGTCGCTCCGCGGGAGCGCGGCGATGAACTTCACCTGCCGCGGCGCCTTGAAGGGCTCCAGCGTGGCGCGCACGTGCGCCTTGATGGCTTCGCCCAGCTCGTCGCTCGCGGCGTGCCCGTCATTCAACGCGACGTACGCGCGCGGCTTGTCGAGCCCGTCGGAGTCCTTGAAGGCGACGATGGCCGCTTCGCGCACCGCCGGGTGCTGCAGCAGCACGTTCTCCACCTCGACCGGCGAGAGCCACTTGCCGCTCACCTTGAGCATGTCGTCGCCGCGGCCGCAGAAATAGAAGTAGCCGTCTTCGGTCTGCTGGAACTTGTCGGCCGACACGCACCACTCGCCGCGGAAGGTGGTCTTCGACTTGCTGCGCTGCTGCCAGTACTCGAGCGCCATCGACTCGCCTTTCACCCACAGCGTGCCGATGTCTCCACGCGGCAGCTCGCGCCCTTCGTCGTCGCAGACGCGCGCCTGGTAGCCCTCGACCACGCGGCCCAGCGAGCCCAGCTTCACGTCGCCCAGGCGGTTGGTGATGAAGATGTGGAACATCTCCGCGCTGCCGATGCCGTCGAGCACCTCCACGCCGGTGCGCTTCTTCCACCGCTGGTAGAGCTCCGCGGGCAAGGCCTCGCCCGCGCTGATGGCCACGCGCAGCGACGAGAAGTCTGCGCCGTCGAGCTCCTTCGCGTTGAGGAGCTGGTTGAGCACCGTGGGCACCGCGGTGAAGACCGTCGGCCGGTGCTTCGCGAGCAGCTCGTAGAACTTCTCCGGGGTCGGCTTGTCCCTGAAGAGCGCCACCGTCGAACCGGCGAGGAAGGGGAACAGCAGGTTCGTGCCCAGGCCGTAGCCGAACGCCAGCCGCGGCATCGAGAGGCACACGTCGCGCTCGCCGTACCCGAGAATCGGCAGGCCGTAGGTCAGCGCGTTGAAGACGAAGTCACCGTGCTTGTGCACCGCCGCCTTCGGGAAGCCGGTGGAGCCCGAGGTGTAGAGCCACACGCCGACGTCTTCCTTCGTGGTGTCGGCCACCGCGCCGCCGGGCTGCGCGCGCTCGAGCTCTGCGTCGTAGTCGAGGTGCCGGCCCGCGTTCCCGCCGGCGACCAGCACGTGCTTCACGTACGGGCAGCGAGGCAGCACCGCGTCGATGGTGGCCGCGGTCGCCGCGTCGGTCACCACCAGCTTCGCGCGCGTGTAGTTCAGGTAGTACGTCACCTCGTCGGGCTTGAGGCCGGGGTTGACCGCGCTCACCACGCCGCCCATCTCCACCGTGCCGAACCACGCCGACGCGAACTGCGGCACGTCGGGCAACATCAACAGCACGCGCTGTTCCTGCTCGAGCCCGAGCCCGCGGAACACCGCCGCCGCGCGATGCGTGGCGTCTGACACCTGCGCATACGAGAGGCGCTGGTCTTCGAAGATGACGGCCGTGCGCTCCGGGTGGCGTTGCGCCTGCGCGTGGAGGAACACCTGCGCCAGGTTGAGGCGCTCCGGGAGGTTGAACGGATCGAGCGGCATGGCGCGCGCAGCCTACGGAAATATGACGCCGCGGGAGCGACTGAATCGCGCTCGCTAGCGACGACGGGCGAAGAGGAACACGCCGGCGGCGAGGCACGCGAGGCCCATCGCGGTGTAGCTCTGCAGCCTGGCGAGCTCGTCGTGGGTCTCGACATCGAAGGCGCACTCGGCGGTGTCGGGCGCGGCGCAGTCGAAGTGCGCGTTGGCCCACGCCTGCCAGCTCAACGCCAGCGCCGAGGTGGTGAGGCCGAGGAACAACCCGAAGACGATGGCGCGCTTCACGAGGCGCCAAGCTACCCGACAGGCGGCGGCCGCGCGCGTCTATGCTGCCGGCCATGCGCATCCTCTACGGAGTCGTCGGTGAAGGCATGGGTCACGCCACGCGTTCGCGCGTCGTGCTGGAGCACCTCACGAAGCACCACGACGTGCACATCGTCGTCTCGGGCCGCGCGCGCGACTACCTCGCGAAGCGCTTCGAGAACGTGCACAACATCTGGGGCTTCACCATTCAGTACGAGGGCAACTCGGTGAAGAAGTGGCAGACGGTGCTGCAGAACCTCAAAGGGGCCGTCACCGGCTGGCCGCAGAACGTGCGCGAGTACTTCGACCTCGCCGACAAGTTCCAGCCCGACGTGGTCATCAGCGACTTCGAGTCGTTCAGCTACATGTACGCGCGGAACCATTTCCTGCCCGTCATCAGCATCGACAACATGCAGATCATCAACCGCTGCAAGCACGACGACGCGCTGCTGGCGGGGCACGAGGAGCAGTTCCAGCTCACCAAGGGCATCGTGAAGTCGAAGTTGCCCGGCGCCTTCCACTACCTGGTGACGACCTTCTTCTACCCGCCGGTGCGCAAGCCGCGCACCACGCTGGTGCCGTCGATTCTGCGCCCGGAGATCCTCGAGGCGAAGCGCGAGCGCGGCGAGCACCTGCTCGTGTACCAGACGATGACCACCAACACGGCGCTCATCGAGGAGCTCAAGAAGTCGGGCATCGAGTGCCGCATCTACGGCTACCGGAGGGATCTCACGGAGGCCGTGCGCGAGGGGAACCTCGTCTTCAAGCCCTTCAGCGAGAGCGGCTTCATCGACGATCTGCGCACCGCGCGCGGCGTCATCGGCGGCGGCGGCTACACGCTGATGAGCGAGGCGGTGTACCTGCGCAAGCCGATGCTCTCGGTGCCCATCGAGGGCCAGTTCGAGCAGGTGCTCAACGCGCTGTACCTCCAGCAGCTCAACTACGGCATGCACGCGAAGGCGCTCGACGGGCAGGTGCTGGGCAGCTTTCTCGAGCGCGTCGATGACTGCGCGAAGTCGCTGGAGGGCTATTCGCAGAACGGCAACCAGAAGCTCTTCGACAACCTCGACGAGCTGCTGCGTCAGGCCGCCGCGCGCAAGGGCCAGCAGTGGGACGAGACCACCGTCACCTGACTCCGCTCACTCGCGAGCCAGTGCCTTGGCGATGGCGTCGATGAGCTGGTTGAGCCAGCGGAGGATCGCGTCCCACAGGTTGGCGGGGCGATCTTCGATGAGCGCGTTCGCGGACACCGCGGTGGGGGCGCCGACGACGCCGCCCACCACCTCCGTCTGCTGACCGGCCTTCACCTCGGTCTGGTTGACGCGCACCGAGCCCTGATGCACGGCGACGAGCGTGGCGGCGGGCTTCTCCTCGACGACGAAGATGCCCGGCGCGGCCTGCGCGACCCTGGTGCCGGTGTCGCGCACCACGAACTCACCCTGCGTCTTCGCCACCTGCACGCGGAGGCGGCCCGAGAGCAGCTCCACGTCGTCGCTCGACTCGATGCGTACGCGCGTGTTGGGCCGCAGCAGCAACCCGCGCCGGCCGTGTGGCCCCTCGAGCAGCAGCGCGGAGTCTTCCTTGCCAGTGGAGATCTCCATGCCCTCGAACAAGCGCGCGTCTTTGCTGGCGAGCGCGCCGTCGATCATCAACCCCTTGCCGGCGACCAGTACGTGCCCCGCCTCGGCGCGGGGGCGCAGCATGAAGCCCAGCAGCGCGACGGTGGCCGCGAAGCCGAGCGCGAAGGCCCACTTCAAGCTGCCGCTCCAGCGCGTCGACGGCGGCGCGGGGCGGGCGAGGGCTGACGCGCGCTGCGTGAGGCGCTGCAGCTCACCCGGCGCGACGCCGCCGTTGGCGAACCGGAGCAGCGCGGCCGTCTGGTCGTACTGCGCGCGGCACCCGGCGCAGCCGCGCAGGTGCGCCATGAACTCCGGCGTCGCCGTCGCCGAGCCGAGCAGCACCGCGTCGATGTCGCGCGTGACGTGGCTCATGACTTCTCCCGCTCGAGGAGCTCCAGCAGCGGGGCGTGCCGCTGGAGGCGCTTGAGCAACACCGACTTGAGGTACCGGGTGCGCAGCCGCGAGAGGCCCATCGCGACGCGCGCGTCTTCCCAGTCTCGGCCGTCGACGAACACGGCGTGGAAGTACGAGCGGTGCTTCGGCGGGAGCTTCTCTTCGAAGCGCGCCAGCACGCCCTGCAGCTCGCGGCTCACCACGCGCTGCAGCCCTTCGGCCTCGAGCGCGCCGCCGACCGACTCGTCGACCTCCACGTGCTCCTCGGGGCGCCGGGCGCGCGCGACGTCGAGCATGCGGTTGCGCGCGCTGGTGACCACCCACCCGGGCAGCTGCTCGGCGCGCAGCGGGTCGACCGCGTCGAGGTGTGCGTACACGTGCGTGAAGGCCTCCTGCACGGCGTCTTCCTGTTCGAAGGGGCTGCGGAAGTACTGCATGGCCATGCGTCTCACTCTGGGCATGAAGGCCCGCACCAACGCCTCGAACGCGCTCGCGTCACGTTGGCGCAGCGCCCGCACGAAAGATGAATCGAGCGTGAGGTTCGCCGACGAGTACGGCGAGGGGTTGGGCGATGGAGAAGAAATGTGTCGGTTCCTCATCGCGTCGCCAGCAGCACGATGAACCCCACCGCCAGGGTGACGCCGGAGGCCAGCATCACCTTGAGGCCCATGGTCTTCCCGCCCAGCACCAGCGCCATGCCCGTCTTCGCCAGCGTGTTGGAGATGACCGCCAGCACCACCGTGGTGGCCGCCACCTGCGTCGTCACCGCGCCCTCCGTGAGCTGGTTCGCCATCGTCAGGGAGATGGGGTCGACGTCGGTGAGGCCGGAGAGGAGGCCGGTGACGTACGCGCCCTCCGCGCCGAACGACGCCTGCGCCCACCGCGCGATGAGCAGCACCGCGATGAAGATGGCGCCGAAGCGCACCGCGGAGAGCAGCTCGAAGGGGTTCGACAGCTTCACGCCCGACGTCGCGTCGCGGTGCGCGCGGTCGCGCAGCGCGAGGAACACCACCATGCCCGCCGACGCCACGGCCATCGACAGTATCGGCCACAGCACCGCGCGCGCCAGGTCGGCGTTGGTGACGAAGAGCACCACCTGCAGGCGCACGAACATCGCGGTGGAGGCGACGATGGCCGACAGCGCGCTGACGTGGGCGAGCGCCGGGGTCTCCTTCGCGCGGGCCGCCGCGGCGAGCGTGAGGGCGGTGCTGGAGGCGAGGCCGCCGAGGGCGCCGGTGAGCAACATGCCGCGGTTGGGGCCCAGCAGCCGCATCGCCGCGTAGCCCGCGAAGTTGACGCCCGCGATGAGCGTCACCATCACGCCGACGTTGAAGGGGTTGAGCGCGCCGAAGGGCCCGAGCGCCTCGTCGGGCAGCAGCGGCAGCACCACCACCGCCACCACCATGAACTTGAGCGTGGCCAGCACGTCTTCGCGCGACACCTTGGAGGTGAAGGCCCGCAGCTCGGTGCGCGCTGAGAGCAGCAGCGTCGCCGCCACCGCCACCGCCGACACCACGAAGGTGCGCGTCGCGAACGAGGGGATGACGCCGCCCGAGGCCGCCAGCACGCCGAGGAAGAAGGTGAGCAGCGCGCTGATCTCGCTGGTGAGGCCGGTCGCGCCGGTGCCGGAGCTGCGCCAGTAGCTCAGGCCCGTCAGCGTCACCACGCCGACGCCCGCGACGGCCAGCACCGCCGCGCCGAAGTGTGGCGTCAGCAGGGCCGAGAGCGCGCCGAGCAACGCGACGAGGGGGAAGGTGCGGATGCCTCCGAAGAAGCCGGTGTCGTCGGCGGCGCGCGACTGTTCGCGCTCCAGCCCGAGCAACAGGCCCGCGAGCAGCGCCAGCCCCAGCGACGCGAATGGCTCGTAGTGGTCCACGGGTCAGCCCAGGAGGTGTCGCGCGATGACCAGCCGTTGCACTTCAGTCGCGCCCTCGTAGATGCGCAGCGCGCGCACGTCGCGGTACAGGCGCTCGACGACGGCGCCGCGCACCACGCCGTTGCCCCCGTGGATCTGCAGGCACCGGTCGATGATGCGCTGCGCGGCCTCGGTGCTGAAGAGCTTGGCCACCGCGGCCTCGTACGTCACGCGCGCCTGGCCCTGGTCCTTGGTGAGCGCGGCTTGATGCACGAGCAGGCGTGACGCTTCGAGTTCCACCGCGCTGTCGGCGAGCAGCGCCTGCACTGCGGAGAGCTCCGAGAGCGGGGCGCCGAACTGCGTGCGCGACTTCGAATACGTGAGCGCTTCGTCCAACGCGCGTCGCGCCAGCCCGACCGCCGCGGCGCCCACCGTGCTGCGGAAGATGTCCAACGTGCCGAGCGCCAGCTTCATGCCCGCGCCGAGGTCACCCAGCTGCGCTTCGACTTCGCAGTCGGTGAGCGTGAGTTCTCCAATCGGGTGTTCACCCATCAGCTCCATCGGCGTGACGCGCAGGCCCTTCGCGGTGGCGGGCACGATGAAGGCCGAGAGCTTCTCGCCGGTGCGCGCGAACACCGTGTAGTGCGTGGCGACGCCGGCGTTGCTGATGAAGCGCTTCTTGCCGGTGAGGCGCCAGCCGTTCGCGGTCTGCTCCGCGCGCGTCTGCACGTTGGCGACGTCGCTGCCGGCCTCGGGTTCCGTCAGGCCGAACGCGAAGAGGTATTCGCCCGACGCCACGCGCGGGAGGTACTGCTGCTTCTGCGCGTCGCTCCCGGCGAGCACCAGCGGGTGGCTGCCGAGGCCTTGCACCGCGAAGAGCGAGTCGGCGGCGGCGTTGCGGTAGGCGAGCTCTTCACGCAGCACGCAGAGCGACAGCACGTTCACCTTGTCGAGCGCGCCGCCGAAGGCCGAGGGCACGAGGTACGGGAAGAAGCCGGTGCGCGTCACCGCGTCGCGCAGCTGCGCGTCGGTCTGCGGGCCCTTCACTTCGAGCGCGGCGAAGACCTCACGCGCCTTCGCGCGCAGCTCGAGGTGCGTCGGAGACAAGAAGGAGGCGCTCATCACTTCCCCTGAAAGTTGGGCGGGCGCTTGTTGGAGAACGCGTCGTACGCCTCGCGGAAGTCCTGCGTCTGCATGCACACCGCCTGCGCGCGCGCTTCGTTCTCGAGCGCGTTCCACAGGTCGAGCGACAGCTCTCCGTTGAGGAGCTCCTTGGTCATGCCCAGCGCGAAGGTCGGGCCGTTGGCGAGCCGCGTGGCCCAGGCCATCGCTTCAGGCACCACCTGGTCTTGCGCGACGACCTTGTTGAAGAGGCCGTACTTCTCGGCGGTGGGCGCGTCGATGACGTCGCCGAACATCAGCAGCTCGGTGGCACGCGAGAGGCCCACCACCTTCGGCAGCAGGAACGCCGCGCCCATGTCGGCGCCCGCGAGGCCTACCTTCGTGAAGAGGAACGCGATCTTCGCCTTCTCGCTCGCCACGCGGAGGTCCGACGCGAGTGCGATGACCGCGCCCGCGCCCGCCGCCGTGCCATTGAGCGCCGCCACCACCGGCTTGCGCAGCGCGCGGATGTTCTTGATGAGGTCGCACGTCATGCGCGTGAACTCGACCAGCCCCGGCATGTCGCGCGAGAAGAGTTCTTTGATGATGTCGTGTTGATCTCCCCCGGAGCAGAAGCCACGCCCTTCGCCGGTGATGACCACCGCGCGCACCGACGGCTCGCGCTCCAGCGACGCGAAGAGGTCGGTCAGCTCGCGGTAGACGGTGAAGGTCAGCGAGTTGAGCGTCTCTGGCCGGTTCAGCGTGATGAGGCCGACCTTCTCTTTGACTTCGAACTTGAACGACGTGGGCGCGTGCATGGTTCAGCTTTCGAGGACTGCGGTGGCTTCGATCTCGACCTTCGCCTGGTCTTCCACCAGCGCGACGACCTGCACCAGCGCCATCGCGGGGTAGTGGCGGCCGAGCAGCTTCTTCCAGCTCGCGCCGAGCTCCTTGAGTGACGCGAGGTATTCCTTCTTGTCGGTGACGTAGACGGTGAGGCGCGTGAGCTGCTCGGGCTTCCCGCCGGCCGCCTTCAACACCTCGCACACGTTGGCGAGCGCCTGCTCCCACTGCGCGGCGAACGTCTCGGGGAACCTGGGCGGCGTGCTGCGCGGGTCCCAGCCGATCTGCCCGCCGATGAAGAGCACCTTGCCCTGCGCGACCAGGCCGTTGGCGTAGCCCTTCGGCGGCACCCAGCCCTCGGGGAGGATCGTCTGGCTCATACCGTCTCGCCTCCGTCGATGGCGTAGTTGGCGCCGGTGATGGCGGCGGCTCCGGTGGACGACGCGAGGAAGAAGACGACCTCGGCGACCTCCTCGGGTTTCACCGCGCGGTGCAGCGGGTTCATCTTCTCCAGCGTGTCGCGCGCGTCGGCGGCGCCGCGGCCGGTGGTGGCGGCGATCTTGTCGATGGCGTTGGTGAGCATGTCGGTCTCGGTCCACCCGGGAGACACGGCGTTCACGGTGACGCCCTTGCTGCCGAGCTCCACGGCCAGCGCGCGCGTCAGGCCCAGCAGCGCATGCTTCGACGCGCAGTACGCCGAGGTGTACTTGAAGCCCTTGCTGCCCGCGGTGCTGGCGATGTTGATGATGCGCCCGTGGCCGGCCTTCACCATCGCGCCCGACAGCTCGCGGATGAGGAGGAACGGCGCGGTGACATTGACGTGCTGGATGCGCGCGAACTCCTCGAGCGAGGTCTTGTGGAGCGGCGCCGAGAGCGCGATGCCCGCGTTGTTGACCAGCGCGGTGAGGTGCCCGGCCTGCGTGGTGAGCGTCTTCGCGGCCTCCAGCACCGACGCCTCATTCGCCGCGTCGAAGGGCACGAAGTGCGCGTCACCCTTCAGGTCGGCGACGCTGGCCTGGGTGCGCGCGAGCGCCCACACCCGCCAGCCCTCCGCGAGGAAGCGCTGCGCGATGGCCTTGCCGATGCCGCGGCTCGCACCGGTGACTGCGACTTGTTTGACCGTCATGGCCGCGCACCATACGCGCGCGAGGTGCTTCCGGCATGACCTTCACGCACCCGCGAGACTCTTGCTAAGCCGTTGATCAATGCGCTGGCTTCTCCCGCTGTGTCTGCTGTGTGCGTGCGGTGTGCAGGGCCCCGTGACGACGACGGGCGGAGGCGCGGGCGGCGGCATCTTCTCTTCGGGCGGAGGCTCCGCGACCGGCGGCGGAGATGGCTCGGTGGGCGGCGGCGCGGCGACGCTCGGCGGCGGTGACGGGACACTCGGTGGCGGTGACGGCAGCGTGGGCGGCGGCGCGGCGACGGTCGGCGGCGGCGACGGCACGACCGGCGGCGGGAGCGCGGTCACCGGCGGTGGCGCACCCGACGCGGGGCCGGCGCCGTTGACGTGGGCCATCATGTCCATCACCGGCACCACCAGCAGCTCGAACATCATCGGCGTGAGCGGCACGCACAACGACGTGTGGGCGGTGCAAGACACCGGCAACCTCTTCCACTCCACGGGCGGCGCGTTCGCGAAGGTGGTGGGCTTCAACTCGGCCACAGGGCTCTACGCGAGCGACGGCGGCGTGGTGGTGACCTCGACGCGCTTCATCTACCGGTGCAGCAGCGACTGCGAAGACGCGGGCGCGTACGCCACGTTGAACCTCCTCGATTCGTCGATGAACTGGAACTACTTCGCCGAGGGCGCCATCTGCGGCGAGGGCGCGGACCACGTGGTGGTGGTGGCCAGCGACGTCGACAACGAGGCGCACCTCTTCGAGTGGAACGGCTCGTCGTGGACGGTGGGCGCCAACAGCCTCGGCATCACGTACCCGCGGCGCTGCTGGTTCGACGAGAACGGCGGGCTGTACGTCAACGGGCGCGGCGGCCTCGTGTACCTCGACCAGGGCGCCAGCACGCCGGTGTCGGTGGGGAACGCGAGCGACATCCTCTATGGCGGCGCGACCGTCGACGGCACCACGTGGGTCACCGGCTCGTACCAGTTCGTCGCGAAGGGGAGCGGCACCAGCTTCACGCAGCTGGCCACCACCGGCGCGTCGTCACTCTTCTGGGCCGCCGGCGGGCTGCGCGGCGACGAGGTCTTCCTGCTCGGGTACTACACGACGACCAACGCCATCGGCGCCGGCTACCTGTGGAACGGCACGCAGCTCAAGAAGGTGGGCGACACGCTGCCCAACATGCGCAGCCAGTCGACCGTGCGCGCCATTCACCCGACGGCAGAGAACGAGCTCTTCATCGGGGGCACCGACGGCAACGGGCCGGTGATTCTGCGAGGGCGCCGGTGAAGCTCCGCTGGTTCACGTTGGCGCTGTGCTGCGGCTGTGGCGCGTTGACGCCTCCGCAGGTCGACGGCGGCGTGGGAGGCGGCGTCGGTGCGCTGGGCGGCGGCACCGGCCTCACGGGCGGCGGTACGGGCGTCACCGGCGGCGGCAGCGGGGTGACTGGCGGCGGCGTCGGCACCACCGGCGGCGGGACAACGACGCTCGGCGGCGGCACGGGCACCACCGGCGGCGGCGGCGGCGAGACGTGGAGCTTCGGCGCGGTGACCCTCAACACCGTCAACACCAACTCCGGCACGATGGTGGGCCTCGCGCAGAACGCCGCGGGCCTGTGGGCGCTCTCGAGCAACAGCCGGCTCTTCCTCGCGACCGACGCGGGCTTTGACGAGCAGGTGCGGCTGACGCAGCTGAGCGAACCGTTCTACCCGCTGTCGTTCCGCAGCGACGCCACCGGGCGGCTCTTCTTCGTCAGCTCGGTGTGGATTGGCTGGTGCGACTCGGGCTGCACCGACAACAGCAACTGGAACTACGAGCAGATTCAAGACAGCGCCACCACGCTCTCCGACGCGTGCCCCGCGCCGGGCGGCAAGGTGGTGGCCATCGGAATTCAGGGCTCCAACAACGACGGCGTGGCGTACCTCTTGAGCGGCGGCACGTTCTCGTCGTCGCCCACTGCGGTGGGCGTCACGCGCCCCCGGAGGTGTTGGGTCGCCAACTCCGGCGAGATGTTGATCGCCGCAGACAACGCCATCGCGCACTACGACGGCTCCGGCTTCTCGTCAGACGCCACGGACCCCGTGACGTGGGTCGGCGGCGCGTCGGTGCCCGGGCACGACTGGGCGTTCGCGAGCGGCCCGGAGGTGGGCGAGGGCCCGTCGTGGAGCGTCACCGAGGTGGGCACCAACATCCACAACATCTACGCGGCGGTGCAGGCGTCTCCGACGCTGACCTGGGGCTTCGGCGGGTCGAACCTCTCGTCGCCGCAGATCCTGTGGAAGTTCGACGGCACGAACTGGTCAGCGGCGACGCCCGACCTGAGCGGCTTCAAGTTGGTGAACGCGGCGTTGAAGACCGGCGACGGCACGCTCTACTTCGCGGGCACGGGCCCCGACGACCGGCCGGCCATCGGGCGCGGCGTGCGACGCTGACGACGCGGTGGTACAGCGGCGCGCATGAGCCGAGCCGCCATCACCGACCTCTACAAAATCGATGACCTCCTCTCGAGCGAGGAGCGCGCCATCCGCGACACGGTCGCGCGCTTCGTCGACACCGAATACCTGCCCATCGTCGGCAAGCACTTCCGCAACCACACCTTCCCCTCGCACCTGATTCCGAAGCTCGGCGAGCTGGGCGTCTTCGGCGCGACGTTGACCGGCTACGGCTGCGCGGGGCTCTCCAACGTGGCGTACGGGCTCATCCTGCAGGAGCTCGAGCGCGGCGACTCCGGCCTGCGCAGCTTTGCGTCGGTGCAGAGCTCGCTGTGCATGTTCCCCATCTGGAGCTTCGGCAGTGAAGCGCAGAAGCAGCGCTGGCTGCCCGGCATGGCGAAGGGCGAGCTCATCGGCTGCTTCGGCCTCACCGAGCCCGACTACGGCAGCGACCCCGGCGGCATGGTGACGCGCGCGAAGAAGGACGGCGACTCGTACGTGCTCAACGGCGCGAAGATGTGGATCACCAACGGCACCATCGCCGACGTGGCCATCGTGTGGGCCAAGGTCGACGACGGTGGCTCGGAGTCGATCCGCGGGTTCCTCGTCGAGAAGGGCATGCCCGGCTACGTGGCGAAGGAGATCGAAGGGAAGTTCTCGCTGCGCGCGTCGTACACCGCGGAGCTCTCGTTCTCCGACGTGCGCGTGCCGGCGTCGAACATGCTGCCCGGCGTGCAGGGCCTGCGCGGGCCGCTCTCGTGCCTCAACAAGGCGCGCATGGGCATCGCGTTCGCGGTGATGGGCGCGGCGGTCGCGTGCTTCGAGGGCGCGCGCGAGTACTCGCTCACGCGCAAGACCTTCAACAAGCCCATCGCCGGCTTCCAGCTCACGCAGGAGAAGCTGGCCGACATGCTGCAGGAGATCGTCAAGGGGCAGCTGTTGTCGCTGCGCCTCGCGCGCCTGGCCGACGAGGGCAAGGTGTCTCCGGAGCAGGTGTCGTTGGCCAAGCGCAACAACGTGCAGGTGGCGCTGAACATCGCGCGCGTGGCGCGCAGCATCTACGGCGCGAACGGCATCACCGATGACTACCCGCCGGTGCGGCACATGCTGAACCTCGAGAGCGTCTACACCTACGAGGGCACGCACGAGGTGCACACGCTGATTCTCGGGAAGGCCATCACCGGCTTGAACGCCTTCGGGAACTGAATGCGCGCCGGCCTGCTCGCGCTGTGCATGGGGCTCGCCGGGTGCGGAGCGCTGACCGCGCCGCAGCTCGACGCGGGCGCGCACGGCGATGGTGGCTCCGACGGGGAGTGGACGGAGCTCTCGCTCCCCGGTGGCCTCACCGCGCCGTTTCAGGCGCTCGCGTCGCAGCCCGGTGCCGTGTTCGCGCTGGTCGGTGAAGACACGGTGTTGCGCAGCGGCGGCGGCCAGTTCGAGGTGGTGAGCGCGTCTGACACCCCGGTGGTGGCGTACTTCGCGGTCGCTCCGTCGGGCTCCGTCGCGTTCACGTCGTTCCAGACGCTGTTCGTGTGTCCGGGCAACTGCACCTCGGTCGACGCCTTTGATCAGCTCTCGCTCCCGCGCACGCCGATCGGCCTGTGCAGCGGCGCTGAGGGCCTCGCCGCGATGACCACCGCGGCTGACGCCGGCGCCGCGCTCTTCGTGGAAGACGCGGGCAGCTGGAGCACCGGAAGGTTGCTGAGCGTCACCTCGCCGCGGAGCTGCGCGCGCGCGCGGCAGGGCGTCTTCATCACCGAGCAGGGTGGGGTGTTCAACGTCGAGACCGGCGCGCTCGAGCGCGTCGACGTGCCCGGCCGTGACGGCGCGCTCGAGCCGTGGCGCCTGGCGGCCAGCGTGGGCGACGCGGTCTTCATCGCGAGCGATCTCGGCGGCGCAGCGGTGCGCGATGGCACTGGCATCTGGCGCGCCTCGGCGGTCGCGACGTCAGACGTGACGGCGCTCGCGGTGGAGGCCGACGACTCTGCGTGGCTCGCGTCGGGCACGGCGTTGTGGCGCTTCGACGGTACGGCGTGGGCCTCCGCGGGGAGCGCGCCCTCGACGCTCACCACGGTCGCCGGGCTCGCGCTGCAACCGGGCGCCGTCTACGCGGGCGGCCTCGACGCGGCGGGGCACCCGCGCATCTTCCGTCGACCGAGGTAGCGAGATGGCTTTCACGATTCAGTTCAGGGTGCGCTTCGCGGAGATCGATCTCGGCCGCGCGGTGTACTTCGCGCGCTACGCCGACTTCGCGCACCGGTGCTTCGAGGAGTTCTTCACCGTCGGCGCGAAGCTCCCTTACGGCGCGATGATGGAGACGCGCGACGTCGCGTTCCCCATCGTGCACTCGGAGGCCGATCACTACGCGCCGCTCCGGGTCGACGACTCGGTGCGCGTGGAGATGGTGGTGACGCGCCTGACGATGAAGTCGGTGACCTCGCGCTTCACCATCTTCCGCGAGAGCGACAACACGAAGTGCGCGGTCATCGTGCTGAAGCAGGCGTGCATCAGCGCGGCGTTCAAGTCGCGCGAGATGCCGCCAGACCTCCATGCGCTGTTCGCGGCGCACCTGGTGCCCTGAGGCGCGGAGTCAGCGCCGCGCGCTCCGCCGGCGGCTGGCGGCCTCGAGGAGCTCTCGTTCGTCGCGCGCCAGCGCCGCGGTGATGAGCGGGTGCTGGAAGAGCCGCTCCGCAGTGATGGCGTAGAAGGTCTCGAACAGCCCGGGCACCACGCACTGCTCGTACAGCGCGCCGGTGCGCAGCTCGTCGCGCACCACCACCGTCGGCACCAGCGCCCACACGTTGGAGTCGCGCGCCAACAGGCGCATGGTGGCCATGTCGTCGACCTCGGCGACGATGCGCGGAGTGACCCCGAGCTGCTCGCACATCGCGTCGAACTCCGAGCGGAGGTCGCTCTCACTCCCCGGCACGATCATCGGCAGCGCCGCGATCCCCCGGGGGAACTGGAAGCCCCGCCGCCGCTGCGAGCCCACGATGCTCACCTGCTGCCGTGCGATGCGCCGGCAGCGCAGCCCCCGGGCCGCCTCCCGCCGTGGCGCGCGGTTCGAGAGCACCAGGTCGAGCGCGTGCTTCTCCAGCCGGTGCAGCAGCTCCGCCAGCCCGCCCGACTCGAGGTACAGCCGCACCTCCGGCTGGAGCAGCAGCGGTTTGACGAACGACTCCTGGAAGTTGCGCGACAGCGTGGCCACCGCGCCGATGCGCACCGGCTGCTCCGCCTGCCGCCCGCGCTCCAGCGTGGCGACCAGCTGCGCGCCCGCCGCGAAGATCTCCTCGGCGTAGGCCAGCACCAGCTTCCCCGGTTCGGTGAGCACCAGCTGCCGCCCCCGCCGCTCGAAGAGCGCGAAGCCGAGCTGCTCTTCCAACTGGTGGATCTGTGACGACAGCGCCGACTGCGACACGCGCAGGCCCTTCGCCACGTGGGTCAGGTTGCCGTCGCGCGCCACCGCCCAGAAGTAGCGCAGGTGGTGGAAGTTCAGCTGGGTCACGTTCATGTCGAGTTCCTTAAAACAGAACGTTCACATCTGAATTATGTGTTTTTCAAGAACTGGCTCCGGTCGCTATCCACCCCGGCCATGGAACTGACCTGGTCTTCGCCGCTCCTCCCGCTGCTCGCGTTGTCGATTCCCCTGACGCTGGCGCTCGCGGGGTTCGTCGCGCCCCGTCACGCGGCGGCGGCGACCGGCGCTGCGTTGGCTGCGGCGCTGCTCTTCACGTTGGGCGTGTGGGGCGCGGGCCCGGGCGCGGCGCTGGGCGTGCGCGGCGATGTCACGACCTGCGTGATGCTGCTGTTGGTGGCGGGCCTCGGCGCGGTGGTGGTGCGCTACTCCCGCGCGGCGCTCGATCGCGACCCCGGCCTCGAGCGCTACCTGCGCTGGCTGTTGCTGACCCTCGCCGCGGTCACGGTGCTGGTGCCTTCTGACAACCTGCTGGTCATCGCGTTGGCGTGGGCCGCGGCGAGCGTGACGCTGCACCAACTGCTGACCTGGTTCTCCGAGCGCCCGGCCGCGCTGGTGGCCGCGCACAAGAAGTTCCTCGTGAGCCGCCTGGCCGACCTCGCGCTCGCGGGCGCGCTGTGGCTGGTGCACGCACAGGTGGGCAGCTTCGACCTCGGTCAGCTCGCGGCGTGGGTCGGCGCGCAGCCGGTGTTGCCTCCGGCGATGGAGGCGGCGGCGCTGCTGCTGGTGATGGCGGTCGCGCTGCGGTCGGCGCAGTTGCCCTTCCACGGGTGGATTACGCAGGTGATGGAGGCGCCCACGCCGGTGTCGGCGTTGCTGCACGCCGGAGTGGTGAACATCGGCGGGTTCGTCTTGATCCGCCTCGCGCCGTGGCTGACGCACGCGGGCCCCGCGCGGCTGGCGCTGGTGGTCATCGGCCTCGTCACCGCCGTCGTCGCGGCGCTGGTGATGACCACCCGGGTCAGCGTGAAGGTGGCGCTGGCGTGGTCGACCTGCGCGCAGATGGGCTTCATGCTGGTGCAGTGCGGGCTGGGGCTGTGGCCGCTGGCGCTGCTGCACCTCGTCGCGCACTCGCTCTACAAGGCGCACGCCTTCCTCAGCGCGGGGAGCACCGTCGAGGCGTGGTCGACGCAGGCGCTGGCGGGGCGGGCTCCCGGGCTGACGCCGCGCCGCCTCGCCCTCGCGACGGTGGCTGGGCTGGTGGTCGCGCCGCTCGCGGTCATCGGGGCGCGCCCGGTGCTCGGGTTGCCGCCGCTGTCAGTCGACGCCGCAGCGGGGCTCTCGCTGCTGCTGGGCCTCGCGCTGGTGCCGCTGTTCACCGCGTCCCGTCCGGGAGACTTCGGCGCCGTCGTGCAGCGGGCGTTGGTGGTGGTGCTCCTCGCGCTGGGGTGGCACGCGCTCGCCGAGCACCTGCTCCCGGCGCCGGTGGAGTCCACCTCTGCGCTCGGATGGTGGCTCACCTGCGCGGGCGTCGTCTCGCTGTTCGCGGTGAAGTCGGCGCTGCAACTGCGCCCGTCGGGGGTGTTCGCGCGGGCGCTGCACCCGTGGCTGTTCTCCGGGCTGTACCTCGACGAGTTCTTCACTGCGCTGACCTTCCGCGTGTGGCCGCCGCGGCCCGCCCGGGCGACGCACGGTGAACGGCTGCCGCGCGCGCCGGCCGCGCTGGAGGTGCACTCATGAGCGCCGCCGCGAAGCTCACCGGGGGCCCGTTCGACGCGGCCCTCGACGCCGCGTGCGCGCGCATCGCGCCCACCTGGCCGTTGGATCGCTTCATCGCGGTCAACCCGTTCTGGGGCCTCATCGACACGCCGCTGCCGGAGGTCGCGGCCCGCTTGCGGGGGCTCTCGGGTGCGGAGCTGTTGATGCCGCGCGCCTTCTACCGCGACGCGTATCGCCGGGGCGCGCTGCGCGACGAGCACCTGCAGGCCGCGCTCAAGACGAGCGGGTCCTCCCAGTCGCTGGCGGAGCTGCGCGCATTGCTGGCGCACGACGAGCCGCCGCCGTCGCCGCGCGCGCGCGTCACCGATGTCGCCGACGCAGACCGCGACCTCACCCACGCGCCCGCGTGGCGCGGCTTCGTCATCCAGAGCATCAGCCAGTTCTGCGCGGCCTTCTTCGACGAGGGGCAAGCCAGCTTCGGCCCGGCGCGGGAGGAAGGACTCTTCGCGAGCTGGCGCCACGTCGCGACGGGCGATCGCAGCCCGGGGTTGCTGATGAACGCCGACGCCTGCCGGGTGTTGGCCCGCGAGCTGCCCAGCACCACACACACACTAATAAAAACCACACTACCCGCGCTGGGCGTCGGCCCGGGCGACGCCGAGGGCTACC
>CAMLFP010000034.1 GCA_946479335.1 uncultured Archangium sp. | reverse complement strand
AGGGCGACGGCCGCTACGACGACTCCGTCGGGCCGCAGTTCGCCGGGCAGTTCGTGTTCGACGCGAACGAGACGGTGCCGAAGCTGCTCGAGGAGAAGGGCGCGCTGCTCAACAAGGTCGGCGAGTTCATCACCACCAGCTACCCGCACTCGTGGCGCAGCAAGAAGCCGGTCATCTACCGCGCGACGCCGCAGTGGTTCATCTCCATGGAGACGAACGGCCTGCGCGAGAAGGCGCTCGACGCCATCGACAACAAGGTGAACTGGGTACCCAAGTGGGGTCACGACCGCATCTACGGGATGCTGTCGACCCGCCCCGACTGGACCATCTCGCGCCAGCGCACGTGGGGCGTGCCCATCCCCACCGCGGTGTGCAGCGAGTGTGGCCACGCGCTCATCGACGCCGGGGTGATGAACAAGGTCGCCGACGTCGTCGCGCAGCAGGGCGCCAACGCCTGGTACGAGAAGCCGCTGAGCGACTTCCGCGCCGAAGGTTCGACGTGCCCGGCCTGCAAGAAGGACACGCTGGTCAAGGAGACGGACATCCTCGACGTGTGGTTCGACTCTGCGTGCAGCTTCGCGGCGGTGATGGAGCCCTCGGGCGCCACCACGCCGGTCGACCTCTACCTCGAGGGGTCTGATCAACACCGCGGCTGGTTCCACAGCTCGCTGCTGGTGAGCATCGGCACGCGCGGCGTCGCGCCGTACAAGACCTGCCTCACGCACGGCTTCGTGGTCGACGGCAACGGCCAGAAGATGTCGAAGTCACTCGGCAACACCGTGGGCCCCGAGGAGATGATCAAGAAGCACGGCGCCGAAATCGTGCGCCTGTGGGTCGCCTCGTCGGACTACCGCAACGACGTGCGCCTCTCGATGTCGATGCTCGACGGCCTCGCCGAGGGCTACCGGAAGATCCGCAACACGGTGCGCTTCGCGCTCTCGAATCTCTTCGACTTCGACCCCGCGAAGGACACGGTGGAGAAGTTGCTGCCGTTGGATCAGTGGGTGTCGTCGAAGCTC
Organism: uncultured Archangium sp.; assembly: GCA_946479335.1. The sequence goes on along the minus strand of CAMLFP010000034.1, from coordinate 24,159 downwards.
GACGGGCTCATCACCAAGGTGAAGGCCGCGTACGAGAACTACGAGTTCCACCTCGTGTACCAGCTGGTGGTCGACTTCTGCGCCAACGAGCTCTCGGCGCAGTACTTCGACATCCAGAAAGACGCGCTCTACACGACGAAGAAGAACGGGCCGAAGCGCAGATCAGCACAAACGGTGTTGTACAGAATTGCCAAGGAGCTGCTGGTGCTGCTCGCGCCGGTGACCAGCTTCACCGCCGACGAGGCGTACGCGTTCCTCCCGGGCAGCAAGCACGAGAGCATCTTCCTCGAGAAGTTTCCCGAGGCGCGCGGTGGCTTCGACAGCAAGGTGGTCGCGGAGTTCGACGAGCTGTTCGCGGTGCGCAGCAACGTGCTGCCGCTGCTGGAGAAGGCGCGCCAGGAGAAGCTCATCGGCAAGTCGCTGGAGGCGCAGGTGTTCATCGCCGCCGCCGGCGCGACGAAGACGCTGCTCGACACCTACGCCGCCGACTTGCCGGAGGTCTTCATCGTCAGCCAGGTGCAGGTGATGGAGGGCGTGGGCTTCTCGGCGCGCGTCGAGAAGGCCAGCGGCAACAAGTGCCCGCGCTGCTGGCAGTACAAGCCCGAGGTCGGCGCGAAGGAGCTCTGCGACCGCTGCACCGACGCGGTGAGCTGAAGCCGCGCCTCGTGCGCATGTGACGCACACTGTGCGCGAATGATCAGCTTGGCCTCGCTCTCCGCGCGGAGTTACTTCGCGCGCCGTGAGTGAGGAACACCGCAAGCAGCAGCGCAAGTTGGTCGGCCTGCTGGTGAAGTTGCAGCACAAGGGCGTCGACGAGTTCGCCGCGAAGTACGCGACCAACCTCTCCGAGGGCGGGATGTTCATCCGCACTCGGGAGCCGAAGGCCCTCGGCACCGAGCTGAACTTCAAGGTGGAGATCGCCGACGGGCAGCGCGTGCTGCAGGGCATCGCCATCGTGCGCTGGGTGCGCGGCGCGAATGACCCGAACGGGCCGCAGGGCATGGGCCTCGAGTTCCTGAAGTTGGACGACGCCTCGCGCGCGCTCGTCGACCGGATGCTCGGCCTCACGTCGGCGGGGAAGACCAGCGCCGCGCCGCGCCCGGCCGCCGTCGCGCCGGTCATCGCGAAGGTCGCACCGGTGGTCGGCAAGCCCGCCGCGCCGAGCGCTCCCACGGAGGACCCCTTCGCCGCGTTCGGTGCGCCCGCAGCTGGCTCGGGAGCGGTCGCGAGCGCCACGGCGCCATCACCACCGGTCTCGGTGGACATCGAGGTCGCGCCCGCGGCCGCGCCGCTGGCCATCACGCTCGACGGCGAGTCTGCAGCCCCGCCGATCGTCGAGATTGAAGTGGAGAGCAGCTCGACGGCCTCGCCGCTCGACATCGAGCTGGACCTCGCGGGCACGGCGGTGCCGACCGAGAACGAAATCGACGTGCCGCTGGAGGCGCTGCTCGACGGCACGCCCGCGCCGCAGGAAGACGTGCCGCTCGACCTCGACATCGAGCTCGAACCTGCACCCGAGCCGTTGCCGGTGTTGCCGGAGGTGGTGCGCAGCGCGCCGCCGATGCTGGAGACCAAGCCCGCGACGCCGGTGGTGTTGCAGGCCGAAGCGCCTCCGCCGACGCCGGTCGCGCGGCCCGCGGGCGCCGCCGTCTACCTGCGCGACATCAAGCCGTCCGACGGCACCGGCCCCATCATCGGCATCGACCTCGGCACCACCAACTCCGCGTGCGCGGTGTTGACCAACGGGCGCCCGCGCATCCTCAACTCGAAGGACGGGCACAACACCATCCCCTCCGTGGTCGCGCTGGCGAAGGACAAGCTGATGGTGGGGCACCGCGCGAAGCAGCAGCTGGTGTTGAACCCCACGCAGTCCATCTTCGGGGCCAAGCGGCTGGTGGGCCGCGACTTCGACTCGCCGACGGTGAAGCAGGTCAAGGAGCGCGCGCACTTCGAGATTGTGGAGGCGGGCGAGCGCCGGGCGGGCGTGAAGCTGGGCAACGACGTGCTCTCGCTCGAAGAGGTGCAGGGCCTCATCTTGAAGGAGTGCCGCGAGATGGCGGAGCAGTCGCTCGGCACGCCCGTCTCGCGCGCGGTGGTGACGTGCCCGGCGTACTACTCGGAGCCGCAGCGTGAAGCGGTGCGCCGCGCGGGCGCGATGGCGGGCCTCAAGGTCGAGCGCGTGTTGAACGAGCCGACCGCGGCGGCGCTGGCCTTCGGCATGAACCGCGAGCTGACGAAGACGGTGCTGGTCTACGACCTCGGCGGCGGCACCTTCGACGCCACGTTGCTCAAGCTCGACCAGAACGTCTTCGAGGTGCTGGCGACGGGCGGCGACGTCTTCCTCGGCGGCGTCGACTTCGACAACCAGTTGGTCGACCTCCTGTTGGAGCGCTTCTCCGCGTGGCACAAGAAGCCGTTCTCCGGCGACCGCGTGGCGCTCTCCCGCGTGTCGGAGGTCGCGGAGAAGATGAAGGTGGCGTTGTCGGAGCGGACCACCTTCGAGGTGCACCTCCCGATGCTGGAGATGGATTCGTCGGGCAAGCCGCTCGACCTGCGCGCCACCATCACCCGCGCCGAGCTGGAGGCGAAGTGCGCGGAGCTGGTCGACCGCACGCTGCAGGCGGTGCAGGACGTGCTCCTCGACGCGAAGCTGAAGGCCTCCCAGGTCGACGACATCATCCTGGTGGGCGGCATGAGCCGCATGCCGCTGGTGCGCGAGAAGTTGAAGGCGCTCTTCAAGAAGCCGCCGCACGCGTCGGTCAACGCCGACGAGGCCGTGGCGCTGGGCGCGGCGCTCTACTCGGGCACCGTCGACAAGGTGTCGAGCCTGGTGCTCATCGACGTGGTGCCGATGACGGTGGGCATCGGCAAGCCGGGCGGCGCGTTCCACCGGCTCATCGAGCGCAACACGCCGCTGCCGGCCACCAAGAGCTTCGGCATCTCCACGCAGAAGAACGACGAGACGGAGCTGGAGATCCTCATCTTCCAGGGCGAGGACTCCAACGTCGCCGGCAACGAGTTCGTCGGCGCGCTGACCATCTCCGGGTTGCCGAAGGGGCCCGCGGGCGCGGTGCAGGTGGCCGTCACCGTCAGCCTCGACGCAGAGTGCGTCGTCACCGTCGAGGCGAAGGAGTTCCGCACGCGCAAGACGGTGAAGTCGACGCTGGCCACGCGCTACACGAATGACGAAATCGCGCAGAAGCTCGGCATCACCCAGGCGAAGCGCGAGGAAGCGAACCGGGCCCGCGGCGCCGAGCTGGAGAAGCGCGCCGGCGGCTTCTGGGGGAAGTTGAAGAGCCTCTTCAAGCGCTAGAGCGCATCTCACAACCTCTCCCGTCGCCAGAACGCCGCGCTGCTTCGTCGGGCGTCGTCAGAAGCCCTTCAAAGGCCGACGAGCATTTGTGCGGGCTTCTTCCGCGCGCGACTCGCAGCTCGACGTTCGGGCTCGGTCCGAGGTTACGAGATGCGCTCTAGTCACCTTCCCCCCAGCCGCCGCTCCGGCTGGCCTACGGGCAGCGGCCGTTGTTGCAGGCGCCGGTGTCGCAGAACGAGCCGAGGCAGCAGAGCTGGCCGGTGCCGCCGCACGCTTCGCACTGCGTGTTGGCGCCGCACACCGCGCCCGCGCCGCAGTAGCGCCCGTTGGAGCCCTGGCAGCAGCGCTCGCCCACCGCGCCGCACGCGCGGCAGGTGTTGTTGTTCACCACCGTGAAGGGCGCCGTGCAGCCCGCGGTGTTGCACTCGGGTTGGCCGAGCCGCCCGCAGGCCTGGCAGCCGCCGGTGCTGCAGGTGCCGTCGCCGCCGGGGCACGCGCTGCCGGAGCCGATGCAGGTCATCGTGTCTTGATTGCAGCAGCCGCCGTTGTCGCAGGCGTTGCCGTCGCAGCACGGCTGGCCGGGCCCACCGCACGTGCCGCAGTTGTTGGTGTTGTCGTTGCACGCGAGGCCCGAGGCGGTGCAGTAGTTGGCCGCCGCCGCGCCGCCGTTGCAGCAGGTGGTGCCGGAGCCGCCGCAGCTGGTGCACGCGCCGTTGGTGCAGGCGCCGAGGTTTCCTCCGCAGCCGGCGTCGGCCGCGACGCAGGTGGTGCCCGCGCAGCAGCCACCGCCGCCGCACGTGGAGTTGGCGCAGCACGGCTGTCCATCTCCGCCGCACGCGGTGAGGGTGCCGTTGACGCACACCGTGCCCCCGGGCCCGTCAGCGCCGGGCGCGAGGCAGGTCGACGTCGCCGAGTCGAGGCACAGGCCGGTGTCGCAGGTGGTGCCGCCGCACGCCGGTTGCCCCGCGCTGCCGCACGTCGCGCAGGTATTCGACGCGTTGCACGCCAGCGCGGCGCCGTTGCAGGTGCTGCCCGCGCAGCAGGGCTGGCCGGGGCCGCCGCACCCGGCGCACTGGCCGGAGACGAGGCAGAGGTCGCCGCCGCCGCACGCCGCGTCGGTGGCGAGGCAGCGGTTGTTGCCCGCGGTGTCACAGCAGCCGGTGGTGCACGCGTCTCCCGCGCAGCAGCGCTGGCCCGCGCCGCCGCACGCCTCGCAGGTGTTGTTGCCGCCGCACACCGAGCCGGCGCCGCACTGCTGGCCCGCGCAGCAGGGTTGGCCGGGGCCGCCGCACGCCGCGCAGGTGCTGCCGCTGCACGCGGTGCCCGCTTCGAGGCAGGTGTTGTTGCCGCAGCACGCCTGGCCCGCCGCGCCGCACGCCGCGCACAGCGTGGCCTGGCAGGTGGTGGCCGACGCGGTGCAGAGGGCGCTCGCGCAGCACGTCTCGCCCGCGCCGCCGCAGGTGCCGCAGCTGCCGGTGTTGCAGGTGCCACCCAGCACCGGGCAGGTGCTCCCGGAGGACACGCACGCGTTGTTCACGCAGCACCCGCCGTTGCCGCAGCTGGAGCCCGCGCAGCACGGCTGGCCGGGGCCGCCGCACAGCGCGCAGGTGCCCGAGCCGTTGCCGCTGCACACGCTGCCGGAGTCACACGCGCGCCCCGCGCAGCACGTCTCGCCGGGCCCGCCGCAGATGGAGCAGACGCCGCCGCGACACGCCGCGCCCGACGCGGTGCAGGTGTTGTTGCCACAACAGGTCTGCCCGACGTCGCCGCAGGCGGTACACGAGCCCGCGACGCAGGTGGTGCCGCCGGCGGTGCAGGTGTTGTTGGCGCAGCAGCTCTCTCCCGCGCCGCCGCACGCGCCGCAGCTGCCCGCGGTGCACACGCCCAGCGCGCCGCCGCAGGTCTGCCCGTCACTCACGCACGCGCCGGCCACGCAGCAGCCGCTGGCGTCGCAGGTGTTGCCCGCGCAGCACGCCTCTCCCGGGCCGCCGCACGCGGTGCCTCCGCCTCCCGTCGCGGTGCCGCCGCCCGTGGTGCCGGCCCCGCCGCCGGTTGTGCCTGCGCCGCCTCCGGTGCCTGCGTCACTGCCGGGCGAGACGGGGGTGGTGCACTGGCAGGCACTGAGAGTGAAGAGAGCGATGAGGACGGCGCCACGCATGGTGAGTCTCCTTGGAAGTCGGCCCTCCAGAGGACTCGGGTGTCGCGCGGCCGGTCACACCTCCATGTCGCAGGGAGTCGCCTACGGCGCCAACACGTCGCGAATCGACGGGTCCTTCTCGAACTGCGCCTTCGCGAAGGGGCACAGCGGCAGGTAGGTGACGCCGTGCTCGCGCGCCCACGCCACCGCGAAGTCGAGCAGCTTGCGCCCGGCGCCCTGGCCGCGCAGCGAGTCGTCGACCTCGGTGTGGTCGATGATGAACTTCTGCTCGTTCACCCGCGAGAAGGTCATCTCCGCGACGCGCTTGCCGCCCTGCGTAATGAAGACGCTGGCGCGGTGGCCCTGCGCTTCCCGTTCGACTTTCAGCTCGCTCATGAGGTGAGTGTACGCTGCCGCGCATGTCGCGTTGTCTCCTCCTCGTGGTGTCGTCGGTCGTCTTCTTCGCGTGCGAGCCGCACACCTTCGTCGGGCCTCCGAAGAACGCAGCGGTGGTGGTGTCGCCCGGCCGCGGCACCATCACGTGGGATGACGGCGACAACTCGGTGCTGACGCTCATCGTGCGCACGCCCGGCGGCGAGGAGCCCGTCGCGCCCACCAACGGCGGCGTCGTGGGCGAAGCGCTGGGGCCGGGCGGCACCGTCATCGCGCGGCTGGAGAAGGGCACCAACAAGTTCGTCGACAACAAGCTGCCCGACAGCTGCGGCCCGTTCTCGTGGCACCTCTGGTCGCGCGCCGAAGACGGCAGCTGGGCGCGCACGTCGGCGACGGTGAGCTCCAAGCGCGGCGCGCACACGCTGGCGCCGACGGCGGTGGCCACCGACCTGCTGTGGGCCACCGAGGGCGACCAGGTGCGCCTGGCGTGGACCGCCCCCGACATCACCACCGGCTTCATCGGCGTCGCGGTGGTGCGCCAGACCGGTCGCGTGCCCACCAGCAACGAAGACGGCACGCTCATCTACATGGGGCCGTCGTCGGTGACCAACGAGGCCCTCTCGCACCTCTCGACGAGCGAGCCGACGTACTACGCGGTGTTCAACTGCAACACGTGCGGCAAGTGCGGCACCGAGGCGCCCAACGTCGAGGTGACTCCCGGCACCGGCCCGTCGCTCGACGTGCACGACTTCGACGCGGGCCTGAGCGCCGACGGCAAGTCGGTGGAGCTGAGCTGGAGCTCCACCTCGCCCAGCGTGCGCATCTTGCGCGGGTTGAACGCAGCGCCCTCGGGCCCCTTCGACTCGACGGCGGTGGTGGTGCTCGACGGCGGCACCGGCGGCTTCATCAGCGAGCCGCTCTCGAACCTCGTGCCGCAGCTCAACCAGGTGACGCTGCAGCAATACACGTACAAGGCCTTCGCGTGCGCGGGCGGGGTGTGCGGGGCCAACGCGCCCGAGGCGAACCTCACGGTGACGCTGCGGCAGGCGCTGCTGGGCGGCGGGTACTCCCTCTTCTTCCACCACGCGACGGCGTTGGATGGCGCCGACAAGCCCGACGCGGGCGTCGCCAGCCAGTGGTGGAAGAGCTGCGACCCGGCGTTGGCGCGGCAGCTCTCGCACCCGTCGAGCGACCAGGAGATTTACAACGTGGCCACCTTCTTCGCGAACAGCGGCGTGGAGGTGAGCAAGGTGTACGCGAGCGACTTCTGCCGCGCGCAGGGCACGGCGACGGGCTTCGACCTCGGGCTGCCGGTGCTGCCGCTGCCGATCCTCAACCCGTACATCTACCCGGAGAACATGCGCTGCGCCGACACGCTCTCGGCGCTCAACGAGCAGCCCGACGCGGGCACCAACTTCGTCTTCGTCGGCCACGCGCAGTACCAGGGGAGCTGCCCCAACCTCGACGGGCTCATCCCCGGGCAGGCGGCCATCTACAAGCCGCAGCTCGGCGCGCCGACGAAGTTCATCGGGCTGATGAACAACGGCGGCTGGGCGCAGCTGCCCTAGAAGTCGTCCGCGTCGCGGATGCGCTGCTCGAGGTCTGACTGGAGGCTCAGGTCGCGCTGGCCGTGCGGCGTCGAAAGCGCGCGCTGCCACGCCGACTTCGCGTCGTCTTTGCGGCCGGCGCCGGCGTGCGCGTCACCCAGCGCCACCCACGCGGCGGCGTAGTGCGGGTCGAGGCGCGTGGCGTGCCCCAGCGACTCCACCGCTTCGTCCCAGCGGTGTTCGTCGACCAGCAGGCGCCCCAGCGAGAAGTGGCCCATCGGGCTGTCGGGGAACTGCGTCACCATCTGCCGGAACAACGCCTCGCGGTCGCTCATGCGGAGCGCGAAAAGCGCTGCGCTATTCGAGTCGCGAGCGCCCAACACGGGAGGCGCGCTATGAGTCGGCCATGCGCGCGCTCGTGCTCCTGGTCTGCGTCACCGGTCTCCTCGGCTGCAAGAAGGAGCCGGCGCCGGTGGTGAAGGTCTCGCCCCTCGAGGTCTCCATCGACGGCACCTTCCACGCGGTGAAGTGCGGCGGCGTCACCGCGCGGTGGAGCGGCACCGTGGAGAACGCCCCTGACGGCGCCCCGAAGTCGTTCGGCACGGAGTCGCTCGCGTTCTGGTTCTCCGATGGCGTCACCGAGGGCTTCAAGCCCGTCGGGCAGCTCTTCTTCACCGACTGGACCTTCGACATCTTCTCGCCCGACTGCGCGTACGCGGTGCTGCAGGTCGACCACTTCGGCCCGCTGCACGTGGTCGCGACCTCGCAGCTCCGCCCATACCTCCGCGGAGAGCTCAAGCCGACCGTCATCGAGGCGCCCAGGGGCGCCGACGCGGCGGTGTACTCGCAGCTCCGGTGGACCTCCCCGACGCAGTTCGAGTTCGTCGCCAGTTGCTGCGGCGGCGCGCAGGTGTTTCAGGCCGACGTGAAGAGCTGCGCGGTGACGAAGTTGTTCGAAGCGAAGGAAGCGCCGAAGGGTGTGCGCCGCGGCGCCAACGGCTGGGAGGTCGCGCCGTGAGCTTCGACGCCCGCGCGTTGGCGCGCGCTTCCCGCACCGCAGCCCGCGTGCTGGTGAGCGCGTCGACGCAGCAGAAAGATGACGCGTTGGCCGCGATGGCGAAGGCGCTGCGAGCCGCGCGCGCGCACATCGCCGAGGAGAACGCGCTCGACGTGGCCGACGCGAAGGCCGCGGGCAAGAACGCCGCGTTCCTCGACCGGCTGCTGCTCGACGAGAAGCGCGTGGAGGCGATGGCCGCCGCGGTCGACGCGGTGCGCGCGTTGCCCGACCCGGTGGGTGAAGTCACCGAGCGGTGGACGCGCCCCAACGGCCTGCGCGTGCGCAAGGAGCGCCTGCCGCTGGGCGTGGTTCTGATGATCTACGAGTCGCGGCCCAACGTGACCAGCGACGCGGCAGCGCTGTGCCTCAAGTCGGGCAACGCGGCGATTCTGCGCGGTGGCTCCGAGTCGTTCCGCAGCAACCGCGCCATCGAGACCGCGCTGCAGCACGGGCTCACCGACGCGGGCCTGCCGCGCGAGTGCATTCAGCTGGTGCCCACCACCGACCGCGAGTCGATGCTGGAGCTGCTGAAGTTGGACGGCCTCATCGACCTCTGCATCCCGCGCGGCGGTGAGGGGCTGATCCGCTTCGTGGTGGAACACGCGCGCGTGCCGGTGGTGAAGCACTACCAGGGCGTGTGCCACGTGTACGTCGAGAAGACCGCCGACCTCGACATCGCCGAGGCCGTCATCGTCAACGCGAAGGCCTCGCGCCCCGGCGTGTGCAACGCGGCGGAGTGCCTGCTGGTCGACGCCGCCATCGCCGCCGACTTCCTCCCGCGCGCGGCGAAGGCGTTGAAGGCGAAGCACGTCGAGCTGCGCGCCGATGAACGCGCGCTGCAATTCATCGACGCCACGCCCGCGAAGCCCGACGACTTCGGGCGCGAGTTCCTCGACCTCATCCTCGCGGTGAAGGTGGTCGATGGCTTCGACGCCGCGCTCGCGCACATCGCCGAGTTCGGCAGCGAACACACCGAGGCCATCGTCACGCGCGACGACGCGCTGGCGAAGCGCTTCACGCGCGAGGTGACGGCGTCGGCGGTGATGGTGAACGCGTCGACGCGCTTCAACGACGGCGGCGAGCTCGGTCTCGGCGCGGAGATTGGCATCTCGACGTCACGGCTCCATGCCTTCGGCGCGATGGGTCTGCGCGAGCTGACCGCGCAGAAGTACGTGGTCGAAGGCGAGGGCCAGACCCGCTGAAAGAAACGCCCTCTCCCCTGGGGAGAGGGTTGGGGTGAGGGGCGTGATTCGAATCAGAAGCAGTGCTGATTTGAAGTCTTGCGAACACAAGTTCGACTGAACACCCTGCGGCGCATGACCACGATGCGTGAGGCGCTGCGTGAGTACTTCGAGGCCAACCACTTCGGCGCCGACGGCGGGTACTCGGCGAAGTGGGTCGACTTCAAACTCGGGCGCATCCCGTTCCCGTTCCCCAACACCGAGGCGCGGAAGCAGGCAGTGCGCTTCCACGACTTGAATCACCTGCTGACGGGCTACCGCACCGACACGGTGAGCGAGTTCGAGATCTCCGCGTGGGAGCTCGGCGCGGGCTGCACCGCATTCCCCGCGGCGGTGGTCATCAACCTCGGCGGGCTCGCGGCGGGCCTCTTCTCTGCACCGACGCGGGTGCTGCGCGCCTTTGCCCGTGGCCGCCGGCAGCGCGCTGCGTACGCGCTCGACTACGACGCGATGCTCGCGCGGGAGGTCGATGACGTGCGCAGAGAACTCGGCATCACCGACGCTCTGGTGACGCCGGGCTTCGGCGATGTCGCGCGCTTCACCGTCGCCGCGTTGGCGGGGCTGGTCGTCGGCCTGTTGATGTTCGCGGTGCTGCTCTCGCCGGTGACGCTGTTCATCTGGTTGCGCTGGCGCAGTCAGGCCGCGTCGCCCGCCGCCGTGCACGAGTGAAGAGCGCGGCGTTTTCTGACACGGTGCGCGCCCATGCGTCGCGCGTTGGTTGCTCTCGTCGTCGTCATCGCCCTCGTCGTCACCGGCTTCGTCGTGGTGCCGTACGTGAGGTCGCGGGCGCTGGCGCGGCAGCTTGAAGCCGACGTCACCGCGCTGCGCGCGCGCGCGGTGGTGCACACCCCGCCGGTGCTGCAGCCGATCCACGACAATGGCTTCCAGTGTTTCGCGGGCATGTTGAAGGTGACGCCGCGCGACCTCTCGCCGTTCGACAAGCCGGGCGCGCTCGACGCCGCCGCGCTCCAGAAGGAGCTCAAGGCGCTGGAGCCCTGGGCCGACAACCTCCGCGCGTGCGGCGAGTCGCGCGAACTGCGCTTCGTGGCAGGCGCAGAGCCGTGGGCGATGTCACCTGACCTGCTTCGTCTCGCCACCGCGCTGGGGCGCGTGACGGCGCTGCAGACCCGCGTCGACGTCGAGGCCGGGCGCGCGGTGGAGGCCTCGCTGCGGTGCCACGCGACGCTCAACGCCGCGTTCGATTGGACCTACCTCGGCCTGGTCGGCGTGCAGGGCGCGCGCTCGCTCGCACGGGAGGTCGCGCCGGCCTGCGCTGCGGCCCTCGACGCGCTGCCGCCACAGCTCCGCGCCGACGCCGCGCAGACGTGGGTGACGTTGCTCCCGCGCGTGGTCTCGCTGCAGGACCTCCTGAAGACGGAGCGCGCGACCCGGGCGCTTCGCGTGTTCGGCCCCTTCACCCAGCTCCACGACCTGCCGCCCTCGACGCGGCCGTCGTCGGCGCTGCAGGACCTCGCAGACCGGCGCCTCTGGTCCTCCTGGGACGCCGCCTTTCAGGCCCTCCTCGACGCGCCCGACGCCGCGACGCGAAGCGCCGCCGCCGAGCGGCTCTGCGCCCACTCCACGAGTTGGGCTCCCGACGCGCTGTGCGTGAACGAGGGCCTCGTCGAGCGCTCGCTTCAAGACGTCACCACCCTGTCGCTCGCGCTGACGTGGCTCGCCAGCGGCGCGGGTGGAAAACCCCCGGTGGGCGAGCGCACCGACGCGGGCCTCGTGCTCCCGATGGACCCGCCGCTCACCCTGCCGCTCCACCCGTGAAGCTCTACGCCGATGGCGCGGGCGCTGAACGCACCGGGCGGCCCGGCGGTTGGGCGTTCGCGCTGGTCGACGGTGACGCGCTGGTGCTCGAGGGCTTCGGCGGCGACGACTGCACCACCAGCCTGTTGATGGAGTTTGAAGCGGTACAGCGCGGGCTCGAGGCCGCCCTCGACGCGGGCGTACGGGAGCTCGAGTTGATCAGCGACTGCCGCATCGCGCTCGACGTGGTGCGCGGCGCGTTCCTCCCGAAGCCGCCCCACGTCCGCGCGCGCGCGGAGGTGTTGCACGCGGTTGCGCAGAGACTCGTCGTGCACCCGCGCTGGGTCCGCGCGCACGCCGGCGAAGCGTGGAACGAAGCTGTCGACGTGATGGCCTCGTGGGCGCGAGACGCGCAATTGCACGACTGAGGCTTCGAAGAAGGGCACTGGCCTGCAGAACTCGGTGCGCTGCTCGTCGCCCGCGGGCCCCTCGACCTCGCGCCGAACGAACGCTCGCTGAGGGTACTCATCTTCAATTTTCGAGCTCCCGCACGCCGCCCCCCACCCAACTGGTCGCTGGCTCTTCGACCAGCGTCTCCTCCTTCCACCGCCACCACCGAGTCGTCTGCGCTTCTCCGCGGCCCGCAGTCGCCCGTTGCCTCTCTGCGCGAACTGTTCACTGACGCGCCAGCGCCACGCCCTTGTTCGCCAACGCGTCCGCCCGCTCGTTCTCCGGGTGCCCCGCGTGTCCCTTCACCCATCTCCACTCGATGTCGTGCCGCTTCACCGCGTCCTCCAGCGCACGCCACAGGTCTTCGTTCTTCACCGGCTCCTTCGCCGACGTCTTCCACCCGTTCTTCTTCCACCCGTGGATCCACTTCGTGATGCCCTGCATCACGTACGTGGAGTCGGTGTGCAGCCGCACCTTCACCGGCCTCGTCAGCGACTCCAGCGCGCGGATGACCGCGGTCAGCTCCATGCGGTTGTTGGTGGTGTCCTTCTCTCCTCCGAACAGCTCCTTCTCCCTCCCGCCCCAGCGCAGCAGCGCTCCCCAGCCGCCAGGCCCCGGGTTCCCGCTGCACGCACCGTCCGTGAAGATCTCCGCGATGCCGTCACTCATCGCCGCGCGCCCTAGCCCGCCCGCGCCGCCGCGGCACTGAAAAGAATCATGCATCCAATTGGTTGCATGTGAAATGTGCCGCGACTAGATATGCAATCTGGAGGTTGCACATGGATCGCATCGAGAAGACGGTGACGTTGAAGGCAGGCAAGGCGAAGGTGTGGCAGGCGCTGACCGACGCGCAGCAGTTCGGGAGCTGGTTCGCGGCGAGGTTCGACGGACCCTTCGTCGCCGGGCAGCGGCAGACGGGGCAGCTCACCGTGCCCGACTACACGCACCTGCGCATCGCCATCGAGGTGGAGGCCATCGAGCCGCAGACGCGCTTCGCCTTCCGCTGGCACCCCTTTGCCGTCGACGAGCAGGTCGACTACTCGAAGGAGCCCATGACCCTGGTGGAGTTCTTCCTCGAAGACGCGGGCACCGGTACGAAGCTCACCGTGCACGAATCAGGTTTCGACGCGCTCCCCGAGCACCGCCGCGCCATCGCCTTCCGCATGAACAACGGCGGCTGGGAGGAGCAGATGAAGAACGTGAGCCGCTATGTCGGCGGGTGAGCGACTCCCCAGAGACGCCGCGCCGCTCTTCGCGGCCCTCGGCGACGACACGCGCCTCAAGCTGTTGGCGCGCCTGTCGTCGAGCGGCCACAGCTCCATCACCGAGCTGACCGCGAAGGCCGGCGTCACGCGCCAGGCGGTGACCAAGCACCTCGAGATCCTCTCCGAGGCCGGCCTCGTCACCAGCGACTGGCAGGGCCGCGAACGCGTGTGGTCGCTGCAGCCCGGCCGGCTCGACGCCGCGCACGGGTACCTGCAGCAGCTCAGCAAACAGTGGGACGGCGCCCTCGAACGCCTCCGTCGCTTCGTCGACGACGAGTGACGTCACGGCTCAGCCGTACGACGCCATCAGCCACAGCCGCGCCTCGCCGGTCAGCGACCCCAGCGCACCCGGCGCGCGCACCGCGGCGGTCACGTCGGCCGTGGCCCAGTCACCGACGTACGCGAGGCGCTTGCCCCAGATGCCATCGGTCAGCGCGCGCTGGTCGCTGTCTTTCCCCGAGGTGAACTCGAGCGTCGGCTCGCGCGCCTGCGCCGAGCCCTCCTCCCACTCGGTGTCGCGTGACTCGTCGTAGGAGGCCGGCACCCCGTGCGCGAGCAGCCCGCCCGCGAGCGGCCCCGTCGCGGTGAGCCACAGCGCGTCGGGCGGCGTGATGAGCGCCTCGGAGGAGAGGCCGAGCTTCCGGTGCACCTGGCCCCAGTCGAGCGCCTTCGCGCGCGTCAGCGCCGCGTCGAGGGCCGCGCGGTCGACCTCGCCCGGCTCGGGGTGCGCGACGCTGGCGACCAGCACCCCAATCACCGCGCCGCACTCGATGGGCGCGTCATCATCCAGCGCGAGCGACAGGTCGGTGCACAGGCACACCACGAGCCCCAGCGCGTCGGCGCGGGAGAAGAGCGTTTCGAGCTCCCCGGCGGTCGTCGCGATGACCGCCTCCCGCCCGGCGACCAGCGCCGCGGTGGTGACGTCGCTGAAGTTGAGGTCGGCTGATTTCATGGGAAGGCTCCGGGGCTACGTGTGGTCGGGTGGTGCGCCCTGCCAGAAGGCGCGCACCTCTTCGAACTGCATCGTCAAGCGGGCGCGCGGCAGGCTCTCAAGGAAGCGCTGACCGTAGCGCTTCGTCACCAGCCGTGAATCGCCGATGGCCACCACGCCGAAGTCGCGCGCGGTGCGGATGAGCCGCCCGAAACCCTGCCGCAGCGCCAGCGCCGCCTGCGGCACCTGGTACTCGTCGAAGGGTTTGCCGCCGCGCTCGCGCACCGCGTCCATCCGCGCGGCCTGCAGCGGCTCGTTGGGCGGCGCGAAGGGGAGCCGGTCGATGATGACCATCGAGAGCGCTGCGCCCGGCACGTCGACGCCCTCCCAGAAGCTCTGGGTGGCGAACAGCACGCTGGGCTCCTCGGTGAAGCGCGAGAGCAGCGCGCGCCGCGGCGCCTCGCCCTGCTTCAGCACCGGCAGCTTGAGGTGTGGCGCCACCAGCGCGTGCACCGCCTCCATGTGCCGGTACGAGGTGAAGAGCACGAAGGCGCGGCCACCCGACAACGCCAGCAGGCGGAAGACCTCGCGCGCGAACTGCACTGTCCACTCCGGGTCGGCGGGCGGCGGGAGATAGCCGGGCACATACAGCAGCGCCTGCCGTTGGTAGTCGAAGGGCGAATCGACGCGCAGCGTGTCGGTGGCGCGGCCGGTGAGGCCGAGGCGCTCCAGCACGTAGTCGAAGCCGCCGCCCGCCTGCAGCGTGGCCGAGGTGAAGACCACGCTGTCGACCGAGTCGTAGAGCGCCGCCGCGAGCGACGCGCCGACGTCGATGGGCGCCGCGCGCAACGCCACCGAGCGCCCGCGCGTGCTGGCCCAGTAGACCTGCGCCGGGTCATCGGCGCGCAGCGTCACCTCCAGCGCCAGGGCCGACTCCAGCGCCCGCCGGTGGATGCCGCCCAGGTCGGCGTCTTCTTCGGGGCACAGCGCGGCCATCGCGCCCAGCGTCTCCTCCACGAGGCGCGCCTCTCCCGCGGCGTCGTCGAGCGAGTGCGGCAACAGCCGCGCGTCTTGCGTGTCGTCGCGCAGCCCCGTCTCACGCCCCTCGCCGAGAGAGAGCGACGCCTGCACCTTCGCGAAGAACTGCTCGGTGCGCCCGCGGAGCTCCATCGCCAGCGCGGTCAACGTTGCGGAGTGCGCGTGCGTCTTCGGGGTGCGCTCCAGCACGTCGTTCACCAGCGCGATGAGGCGGCCCGACGAGACCGTCTGGCCGAAGTACTCGGTGGCCACGTCCTCGAGCGCGTGCGCCTCGTCGAAGATGACGGCGTCGTACGGAGGCAACACACCCAGCTCCAGCGCCTCGCCGCGCGCCTTGAGCGAGAGGTCGGCGAAGAACAGCGCGTGGTTGACGATGATGAGCTGACAGTCGGCCGCCGCGCGGCGCGCGCGCGTCACGAAGCACGTCTCGTAGAACGGGCACTTCCCGCCGGTGCACGAGTCGGGCGTGGTCGACACCTGCAGCCACGTCGCCCAGTCGTCGGGCACGTCGGTCTCGCCGCGGTCGCCGGTCTGCGTCTGCAGCGCCCACTCGCGGAACGCGTCCCAATGCTCGGCCTCCGCCGGCGTGGGGAAGAGGGGGAACGACTCGAAGCGCTCGAAGCGCGCCGCGCACAGGTAGTTGCTCCGGCCTTTCAGCAGCGCGGCCTTCACCTCGAGCCCCACCTCGTCGCGCAGCAGCGGCAGGTCCTTGAGGAAAATCTGCTCCTGCAGCGTGCGCGTCGCGGTGGAGATGACCACGCGCTTGCCCGACAGCAGCGCGGGCACGAGGTACGCCAGCGTCTTGCCGGTGCCGGTGCCGGCCTCCGCCAACAGGAAGCGCTTCTGCGCCAGCGCCTTCTCGACGGCGTGCGCCATCTCCAGCTGCTGCGGGCGCCACTCGTAGCCCGGCAGCGCCCCGGCGAGCGCGCCTCCTTCTCCCAGCACGCCCTCAGGGGTGACGCCTTCAGGCACTTCGAAGCGGGGTTGGTCGGCGCTCACGGCAGCGGCGGTGTTTCTTACATGGAGGCGCGGCCCGAGGTGGTGTTTACGCCGAACCTGCGGAGGGGTCGTATGGGCTCGTCGGTTCGTTACGTCTTTGCATCGTCGGTGGAGTCGCTGGTGAGAGGGCTGGGCGGCAGCGCGGAGCTGCGCGCGCGGCTCAAGGCGCGGGGCCTCGACGTCGACGACCTCCCGGCGGCCATCGCCATCGAGGAGTGGACACCGCACCTCCTCTTCCTCGCGTCGTACGCCTTCCCCACGCTGCCGCGCGAGGAGGCGCTCTTCGCGTTGGGCCAGCGCTTCATGCAGGGCTGGCGGCTGACGTTGATGGGGTCGGCCATCGCCTCGCTGCTGCGCGTCGTCGGGCCCGCGCGCTCGCTGCCGCGGCTGGAGCGCGCCTTCCGCACCTCCAACAACTTCGTGAAGGCGCGCACCGAGCTGCTCGACGCGCGCACCGCCCGCGTGGTGCTCAGCGACGTCTACGGGCTGCCCGAGTACTGGGCCGGCGTCATCCACGGAGGCCTCACGCTCATCGGCCGCACCGGCGAGGTGCGGGTGGAAAAATTTGAAGCCCCTGGATGTACCCTGCGCGTCAGCTGGCGTTGACGCTGCGCAAATTGACGGCTGTCGGGTTGGCTGCTCTGGTCTGGGGCGCGTTTCACCCCCCGCTTTTCCCCCCGGAAGCTCCCTCACATGACCCGTCCCTCCGTGCGTTTCCTCGCGGCCCTGCTTCTGTTGGGCGCTGCATTCGAGGCGTGTAACTGCCAGCGCCAGACCGCCATCGACTCGCTGATTGCCGAAGGGCAGCCGTGCACGAGCGACGACCGCTGCGAGACGGGCCTGTGCGACGCGGTCAACGGCGAAGAGAAGAAGTGCCTGCGCTCCTGCACCATCGGCTGCAAGGAGAACGAGCTGTGCACCACGTTGAGTGAAGGCCGCCTCGGCTGCGTGCAGGAGCGCGCGGGCCTGTGCAAGGCGTGCACGCAAGACAGCGACTGCCCGCAGCGCGCCGACCGCTGCATCGTCGTCGGCGAGACCTCGGTGTGCGGCCGCGACTGCGCCCAGCAGGAGTGCCCGTCGTCGTACACCTGCGGCTCGGCCACCAGCGTCGCCGGCGAGCTCGTCGCGAAGCAGTGCGTGCCGACGTCGGGCACCTGCGACTGCGTGGCGGCCTCCGCCGGGCAGCAGATGGCGTGCAGCGTGGCCAACGACGCCGGCACCTGCCTGGGCGTGAAGGTCTGCACGCCGCCCGAGGGCTACTCCGCGTGCAACGCGCGCACGCCCGCCACCGAGAGCTGCAACGGCGTCGACGACGACTGCGACGGGCAGACCGACGAGGGCCTCGCCGACCTCACCTGCGGTGTCGGCGCCTGCGCGCGCACCCAGCCCGCGTGCCTCGGCGGCGAGACGCAGACCTGCACCCCGGGCATGGCGGGCATGGAGTCGTGCAACGGCATCGACGACGACTGCGACACCGTCATCGACAACCCGGCGTTCCTCTCCACCGACCCGAACAACTGCGGCGCGTGCGGCGCAGTGTGCACGCTGGCCAACGCCATCCCCGGGTGCTTCGGCGGGCAGTGCACCATCGCGCAGTGCGTGTCGAACTTCGCCGACTGCAACGGCACCGTCACCGACGGCTGCGAGGTGAACCTCGGCACCGACGTGAACAACTGCCAGAGCTGCGGCCACCAGTGCACCGCGGCCAACGCGACGTCGACCTGCAGCGCCGGCAACTGCGCGTACACCTGCGACGCCGTGCACTACGACATCAACGGCCTCGCCTCCGACGGCTGCGAGTACCTCTGCGTGAAGCAGAACGGTGGCGTCGAGGTGTGCAACGGCATCGACGACGACTGCGACGGCACCCCCGACGAAGACTTCGACAAGCAGACCGACATCAACAACTGCGGCACCTGCAACACGCACTGCACGGCACTCAACGGCACGCCGGTGTGCAACTCCGGCACCTGCGGCATCGGCACCTGCAACCAGGGCTTCAAGAACTGCGACAACGTGGTGGCCAACGGCTGCGAGACGAACATCTTCGACGACACCGACAACTGCGGCGTCTGCGGCCACGTGTGCAACGCGGCGGGCGGGCAGACGGCGTGCAGCGGCGGCGTGTGCGGCATCTCGTGCGGCCCGGGCTTCGCCGACTGCAACAGCAGCGCGGCCGACGGCTGCGAGAAGAACATCTACACCGACAACTCCAACTGCGGCGGCTGCGGCGTGGCCTGTACGCCCGCGCACGCGTCGGGCACCTGCCAGGCGGGCAACTGCGGCATCGGCAGCTGTGACCCGGGCTGGGCCGACTGCAACAACAACCCCAGCGACGGCTGCGAGGTGAACCTGAACGCCGACCCCACGCACTGCGGCACCTGCGCCACGGTGTGCAACGGCAACAACGGCTCGGCCACCTGCAACAACGGCGCGTGCGGCATCAACTGCTCCGCCGGCTTCGGTGACTGCGACACGCAGCTGAACAACGGCTGCGAGGTGAACTTGAACGCCGACCCCACGCACTGCGGCTCGTGCGCGGTGGCCTGCAGCGGCACCAACGGCACCGCGACGTGCAGCAGCGGCAGCTGCGGCATCAACTGCAACGCCGGCTTCGCCAACTGCAACAACAACCCGGCCGACGGCTGCGAGGTGAACACCAACACCAGCACCAGCCACTGCGGCGGCTGCGGCACGGTGTGCACCGCCAGCAACGGCACCCCGGCCTGCAACAACGGCAGCTGCGGCGTGGGGAGCTGCAACCCCGGCTACGCCAACTGCAACGGCGCGTACTCCGACGGGTGTGAGATCAACACCACCAACAACGCGTCGAACTGCAGCGCGTGCAACGCGGCGTGCTCGGTGAGCAACGGCAGCGCGGTGTGCAACAACAGCACCTGCGGCGTCGCCGCCTGCACCGGCACGTGGCGCGACTGTGACACGCAGTACGGCAACGGCTGCGAGGTCGACACCGGGAACAGCGTGAACAACTGCGGCGCCTGCGGCCTCGCGTGCAGCGCGGCGAACGTCTCGGGCTACACCTGCTCGTCGAGCACCTGCGGCATCTCGGCCTGCACGGTGGGCTACTCCAACTGCGACAACACCTTCTCCAACGGGTGCGAGGTGCACACGTCGGCCGACACCAACAACTGCGGCACGTGCGGCAACGTCTGCAACCTCGCCAACGCCACCAACGCCTGCACCAGCGGGAGCTGCGCCATCGGCGCGTGCAACGGCACGTTCAAGAACTGCGACAACATCACCAGCAACGGCTGCGAGGTGAACTCCGCGAACGACGTGAACAACTGCGGCGGCTGCGGCCTCGCGTGCCCGAACGTGACCAACGCCACGCGCTCGTGCGGCTCCAGCGTCTGCGGCTTCACCTGCAACGCGCAGTTCTACAACCTCGACAACAACGCCACCAACGGGTGCGAGTACCTGTGCAACGTGGCGAGCCCGGGCACGACCGACGCGCCCGACCCGGCGTTCCTCGACAACAACTGCGACGGCATCGACGGCGTGGAGTCGGAGAGCATCTTCGTCGCCACCAACGGCAACGACAGCGACCCCGGCACACGCGCAGCGCCGAAGAAGACGATTCAGGCGGGCATCAACGCCGCCAGCGCGTCGAAGCCCAACGTGCTGGTGTCTGACGGCACGTACGTGGAGGCGCTCTCGCTGCGCAACGGCATCAACGTCTACGGCGCGTACTCGCGCACCAACAACTGGGCGCGCAGCGCGGCGTACATCACCCGCGTCAGCTGGGGCACGGCGTCGTCGGGCCGCGTCGTCACCGTGGCGGGCTCCAGCCTCACCAGCGCCACCACCCTCGCCAACCTCACCATCGAGGCGCAGGGCGTGAGCGGCGTCGCGGCGGCGGGCACGCCCGGCACCAGCGTGTACGGCGTGTACTGCTCGGGCTGCACCGCGCTGACCATCGAAGCGGCGACCATCAGCGCCGGCTCGGCGGGTGTCGGCGGGCCGGGCTCCAACGGCGCCACCGGCGGCAGCGGCACCGGCGGCAGCGGGGGCTATGGCTCGAGCTGCGACTCCAACGTCGATGGCGCGCTGGGCGGCCCCGGTGGCACCTCGTCGTGCGGTGGTCTTAGCGGCGGCACCGGCGGCCAGGGAGGCCGTTACGGCAAGAACAACGGCTCGCCCGGCGGCACGGGCGTCAGCGGCGTCAGCGGCGGCATCGGCGGCGGCTGGGGTGACCCCGGCGGCTGGGGCGGCACCGGCTCCAACGGCCCCGCCGGCGCGACAGGCACCAACGGCGCGGGCGGCAGCGGCTACACGCTCATCGGCGGCTTCCTGGTGCCCAACGCGGGCGCGAACGGCAGCAACGGCGCTCCGGGGAACGGCGGCGGTGGCGGCGGCGGCGGTGGCGCGCAGAGCTGCACCCTCTGCAACGACGGCCCGGGCAACGGCGGCGGCGGCGGCGGGAGCGGCGGGTGCGCAGGCGGCGCCGCCACGGCGGGCGCGGGCGGCGGCTCCTCCTTCGGCGTCTTCCTCAACAACTCCACGAACGCGGTGGTGCGCAACTGCATCATCACCTCGGGCGCGGCGGGCAGCGGAGGCAGCGGCGGCTCGGGAGGCAGCGGCGGTCCCGGTGGCGCGGGCGCCGGAGGTGGCACGACCTGCACCGGCGAGGTCGGCGGTGGTGGCACGGGCGGTTCAGGCGGCGCGGGCGGTCGTGGCGGGCACGGCGGTGGCGGCGCGGGTGGCTACAGCTACGGCATCTTCCGCGCAGGCACGACGCTCTCAGGCGCCAGCGGCGGCAACACGTTGAACGCCGGCGCGGCGGGCTTCGGTGGCTCGAGCGGCAGCGGCGGCAACGTCGGTGCGAACGGTACGGCGGGTGGGATCAACTGAAAGCGCTCGCCTGACGCAGGAATGATGTCCTGCGTCAGGCGAATTCCAGTGTCGGAAGATTGACGCGCAACGAACCGCGCTGCTGAATTTCACCCCGTCGTTTCCCCCCTCACACTCGCGGCAGTCTTCATGCGTCTCCCCTCCTTGCAGCACTTCGCGGCGGCGCTGATGGCCGTCGTCTGTATCTCGTCGTGTCAGTGCCAGCGGCAGCGCCCCATCGAGGTGCCCATCGAAGAAGGGCAGCCTTGCGACAACGACGCGCAATGCGAGACCAGCATCTGCGACTCCGAGAACGGCGGGCCGCGCATCTGTCTGCGCAACTGCACGATGGGCTGCCGCTCGTCGCAGATCTGCACCACGCTCGAAGGCGAGCGCCGCGCGTGCGTGCAGGAGCGCGCGGGCCTCTGCAAGACGTGCACGCAAGACAGCGACTGCCCGCAGGCCGCCGACAAGTGCATCGTCTTGGGTGAGACGGCCTTCTGTGGCCGCGACTGCAGCTTCGACAAGGAGTGCCCCAACACCTTCCGCTGTGGCCCGGCCACCACCGTCGATGGCGCGCTGGTGCAGGACCAGTGTCAGCCCTCGTCGGGCACCTGCGACTGCATCGCTGCGTCGACCGGGCTCGCGGTGCCGTGCGAGGCGTCGAACAACAGCGGCACCTGCATCGGCCTCAAGACCTGCTACGCGCCGCAGGGCTTCACTGCGTGCAGCGCCGTCACGCCGGCCGACGAGACCTGCAACGCCCTCGACGACGACTGCGACGGGCAGATTGACGAAGGCCTCGGGCAGCTGACGTGCGGCCTCGGTGAATGTCTGCGCACGGTGGCCGCGTGTCTTGGCGGCGCGGCGCAGACCTGCGTGCCCGGCCCGGCGATGCCCGAGCGCTGCGACGGCCGCGACAACGACTGCGACGGCGCCATCGACAACGGCATCAACGTGCTGGCCGACGTGCAGAACTGCGGCGCGTGCGGCGTGGTGTGCCCGGCCATCAACGCGGTGCCCTCGTGCAACGGCGGCGTGTGCGGCATCGCCTCGTGCCTCCCGGGGTGGACCAACCGCGACGGTGACCCCATCAACGGCTGCGAGTTCTCCTGCCAGCCCACCAACGGCGGCGTGGAGGCATGCGACGGCCTCGACAACGACTGCGACGGCGTCGTCGACAACGGCTTCGACCTCGCCACCGACGCCACCAACTGTGGCCAGTGCGGCCTCACGTGCGACGTGCCCGGCAACACCGTCGCCACCTACGCGTGCGTCGCGCGCGTGTGCGCCATCGACACCTGCGCGGCCGGGCGCGGCAACTGCAACCAGCAGTACGCCGACGGCTGCGAGACGAACTTCGACAGCGACCCCACGCACTGCGGAGACTGCGGCACGGCCTGTTCGATTCCGAATGCGGCCGCCGCGTGTGTGAATGGCGCGTGCGGCATCGGCACCTGCAACGCGAACTACGCGAACTGCAACGGCGCCGTCTCCGATGGCTGCGAGGTGAACCTGCTGGGCGACCTCGCGAACTGCGGCGCGTGCGGCAACGCGTGCAACGCAGCGAACGCCACCTCCACGTGCAGCAACGGGAGCTGCGCGTACACCTGCACCGCGGGCCACTACGACTTGAACGGCGCCGCGGCCGACGGCTGCGAGTACCTGTGCATGCCGACGCTGGGCGGCGTGGAGGCCTGCGACAACATCGACAACGACTGCGATGGACAAATCGACGAGGGCTTCAACCTCACCACCGACGCGCAGAACTGCGGCCAGTGCGGGCGGGTGTGCACCGCGGCGTACGGCACCGCGCAGTGCAGCGCCTCCAACTGCGTCGTCGGGAGCTGTGACCCGGGCCACGCCGACTGCAACGGCAGCTACGTCGACGGCTGTGAAATCGACACGCGCGGCGCGATTCAGAACTGCGGCGCGTGCGGCAACGTCTGCACCGCGGCGAATGGCGCGCCCACCTGCACCTCCGGCGCGTGTGGCCTCGGCGCGTGCAACGCGGGCTTCGCCAACTGCAACACCCTGGCGGCCGACGGCTGCGAGAAGTCCGTCCTCACCGACGCGAACAACTGCGGCGGCTGCGGCGTGCAGTGCACCGCGGCGCACGGCACGGCGGCGTGCAACTCCGGCACCTGCGCGGTCGACACCTGCACCGGCACCTGGCGCAACTGCGACGGCAGCTACGCCAACGGCTGCGAGACCAACACCAACTCCGCGGCCGACAACTGCGGCGCGTGCGGCAACGTGTGCGACCTGCCGAACGCGACCGCGGTGTGCACCGGCGGCGGCTGCGGCATCGGGAGCTGCAACGCGGGCTGGCGCGACTGCGACGGCAACGCGGCCAACGGCTGCGAGGTGAATACCAACGGCGACACCGCCAACTGCGGCACCTGCGGGCACGTGTGCAGCAACGCGGGCGGCTCCACGGCGTGCAGCGGCGGCACCTGCGGCATCGCGTGCGACCCGGAGCACGCCGACTGCGACAACAACGCCAACAACGGCTGCGAGCGCCTCGTCACCTCCGACGTCAACAACTGCGGCGGGTGCAACGTGGTGTGCAGTCTGCCGCACGTCTCCACGCCGTACTGCGCCGCGGGGAGCTGCGGCATCACCACCTGCGCCGCAGGCTGGGCCGACTGCGATGGCAACCCTGCGAACGGCTGCGAGGTCGACGTGCGCAACGACGCCGACAACTGCGGCGCGTGCAACAGCGTGTGCAACTCCACCAACGGCGCGCCCACCTGCAGCAACGGGAGCTGCAACGTGGTGTGCACCGCCGGCTTCGGCAACTGCGACGGCAACGCGGCGAACGGCTGCGAAGTGACGCTGTCTTCCAGCACCGCCAACTGCGGCGCGTGTGGCAACGCGTGCCCGGCGACGAATGGAACGGCCACCTGTTCCGCCGGCCTGTGCGGCATCGCGTGCACCGGCGGTTGGGGCGACTGCAACGCGGCGCCCGGCTGCGAGACGAACCTCAACACCTCCGTCACCAGTTGCGGCGGTTGCGGGCTGGCGTGCAACGTGCCCAACGCGACGCCTTCATGCGTGGGCGGCGCGTGCGGCATCGCGGCGTGCAACCCGGGCTTCGCTGACTGCAACGGCAACCCCGCCGATGGCTGCGAGGTGAACCTGCAGAACGACGCGCAGCACTGCGGCACCTGCGCGACGTC
>CAMLFP010000033.1 GCA_946479335.1 uncultured Archangium sp. | reverse complement strand
CCGAGAGGTGCGGCTGGTGGCCGCCCACCGCGAGCTCATGCACGTCGAGCAGCGGCAACAGGTCGCGGGTGGGCTCCCGGGTCAACAGCGGCGTGACCTCGAACGCACCCGCGCAGACCGGGCGCAGCAGCTCCGCGGTCTCCAGCGCGCGCCGCTTCGGCGAGTGCAGCACCTTCTCGAAGCGCACGCCGAGCCGCGCCAGCGTCTCCACGCTCTTGCGGAACCGGCGCCGCCCCTCCTTCGAGAGCGGGCGCGCCGCGTCGTCGGGCCCCTCATCGGCGATGGCGTGGCGAATCAAGGTGACGCAGACCATGGACCCTCCCGGGCCGCGCCGCCGGCGAGCCCTTGCGCCCGGTGTATTCCACGATTCAGCGCAGCGCGCGAAAGGCCTCGCGGGTGGCCTCCAGCGGCGTCATGCGCCCGCCGTGCTCCGCCCACCACAGCATCGCGCCGAAGCCCACGGCCACGATGCTGCGCGCCGCCAGTCGCGACCTCGACGTCGCGCGCCCGCGCCCCAACACCACCGCGAGCCGCCGCTGCACGCCGTCGAGCGACGCGTGCTGCATCAGCTCCGGTGACGAGGCGATGATGCGCAGCCGGCGCCGCGCGAAGCGCATGGCCTTCGGGGAGCCGAGGCGCACCAGCACCGGCGCGAGCACCTTGTCGAGCACACCGGCGACGTCGGCGTGGGCCTTCGGGAGCGAGGCGGCGAGCGCCTCGGTCAGCGAGGTGACCTCCGACACTCCGGCCCACGCGAGCTCGGCCTTCGAGGGGAACAGCCGGAACAGCGTGCGCCGGCTCACCCGCGCGGCGGTCGCGACGTCGGCCATCGTCACGCGCGCGTATCCCTTCTTCTCGAAGAGCGAGAGCGCGACGGCGGCGATCTCCTCGGGGTCCGACTCCGCTGGACGGCCGGGCCCTGCGCGGCTGACTGACAATTGTGACACCGAGTGCCATATTGCAGGGCATGAACCTCAAGGACAAGGTCGTGGTGGTGACTGGAGCGGGGAGCGGGATGGGCCGTGAGCTGACCTTCGCGCTGCTGAAGCACGGCGCGAAGGTGGCGGCGGCAGACCTGAACCCCAAGACGCTCGAGGAGACGGCGGCGCTGGCGGCCCATGCCGAGCTCTTCACGCAGCCGCTCGACATCACCGATCGCGCGGCGGTCGACGCCTTCCCGGCGGCGGTCAAGGCGCGCTTCGGCGCCGTCGACTGCGTCATCAACAACGCGGGCATCATCCAGCCATTCGCCGACGTGAAGGACCTCGACTACGCCGTCATCGACCGCGTCTTCAACGTGAACTGGCGCGGCACGTTGCACATGACCAAGGCGTTCCTCCCGCACCTGCTGGAGCGGCCCGAGGCGCACCTGGTGAACGTCTCGAGCATGGGCGGGTTCATGCCCTTCCCCGGGCAGGCGGCGTACGGCGCGTCGAAGGCGGCGGTGAAGCTGTTGACCGAATCGCTGTACGCGGAGCTGCTGGGCAGCCACGTGCACGTCAGCCTCGTCTTCCCCGGCGCCATCCACACCAACATCATGAGCAACTCCGGCCTCAAGCAGCCCGAGGGCGCAGCCGACAAGGCCTCGAAGATGATGCTGGAGCCCGACGCCGCGGCCCGCGCCATCATCAAGGGCATCGAGCGCGACGCGCTCTACGTGCACGTCGGGAAGGACTCGAAGGCGCTCGACAAGCTGTACCGGCTCGCCCCTCGCAAGGCGATCGAGGTCATCACCCGCCAGATGAAGAAGATGCTGGTGACCACCGACGTGAAGTGAGCGCCGTCAGAAGAAGACGGCGAGCGCGCCGCGCTCCGTCACGCCGAGCTGCACGTGACCCGGCGGCCGGTGCGACAGCTGCACGATGCCGACGATGAGCAGCGGTATGCCGATCACCGCGAAGAGGATGCCGAGGCCGGTGAAGGTCCACCCCAGCGCGAGGAGCGCGGTGTGGAGCCCGCCCACGGCGAGCGGCGCCTGCGTCAACGCGTAGATGCCGCCGGTGAGCGAGCCCGCCGCGAGGGCCAGCAAGACCGACCCCGCGACGACGTTCTTCACGCCCCGGTAGATCTCGAAGCCGCGCTGCGCCGAGCCGAGCTCCTCCACCAGCAGGCCCTGCCGCACCGGGAGCTGCCCCAACAGCGACGCCGACGGCGGTGGAGCGGCGGGCGCACTGCACAACCACAGCGAGGTGACGAGCGCGAGGGTCATGCCCCGCAGTGTAGGGGCAGCCGCCGCGCACCGCGAGTCCAGGCGGTGGCCCGGGGGCCCCTTGATCTTTCAAACCGTGAATGGCATTTACGAATTACTGCATGCTTCACACTCCCCACGACGCCCCCCGGCAGACCCCACGCGCGCGGCGCCGCGACGCGAACCACGCGCGCATCCTCGACGCGGCGATGGAGCTGGTGGCGGAGGGTGGGCTGGAGGCGCTCTCCATGGGGCGCCTCGCCGAGGCCGCGGCCTACACGCCCGGCGCGCTGTACCGGTACTTCCCGGGGAAGGACGCGCTGCTCGCGGCGCTGGTGGGCCAGGTGCTCGACGAGCTGCAGGTCTTCCTGCTGAGCGCCGAGAGCGCCCTGCCCCAGCCTGCGCGACCGCTGCCGCGCGTCTTCGCGCTGGCGCACGCGTACCGCCGCTTCGCGCGGGAGCGGCCGCACCCCTTCGGGCTCCTCTCCGCCACCATCGCGGCGCCGCGCGTGCTGCTCGAGACGAAGGCCGCGGCGCCGGTCGCGGAGCGCGCGGTGGCGCTGCTGGAGCAGCTCGCGTCGGCGCTGGGTGACGCGACGAAGGCCGGCCAGCTCGCCGCGCCCCCGGGAGACGACGCCGCGCATGGCGGTGAGTTCACGCGCACCATCTGCCTCTTCGCGCAGCTGCAGGGCCTGCTGCAGTTGCAGAAGCAGGCGCGCTTCTCGACCGGGCTCCTGGAGCTCGCGCCGCTCGTCTCCCACGCGGTGCGCACGCTGCTGGTCGGCTGGGGCGGCGCACCGAAGACCGTCGACGCCGCGCTGGCGTCACTTCCCGAAGGAGCGCTCACATGACCCTCGTTCTCGCGGTGCTGCTCGGCGTCTTGACCTGGTCGTTGCTGGAGTACCTGATTCACCGCTTCCTCGGGCACGAGGCGAAGACGCGCCCCAACCCGTTCGCGACCGAACACGTGCGGCACCACAGCGAGGGCGACTACTTCGCGCCCACGTGGAAGAAGGCGCTGGCGACGCTGGCCTTCACCGCGCTGGTCACTCCTCCGGCGATCTGGCTGGCGGGCGTCCCGCACGGCGGCGCCTTCGTCATCGGGCTCATCGGCTTCTACGTGACCTACGAGGTGCTGCACCGGCGCGAGCACACCCACGCGGGCCTCAACGCGTACGGCCGCTGGGCGCGCCGCCACCACTTCGCGCACCACTATTCCGACACGCGCTTCAACCACGGCGTCACCTCCCCGCTGTGGGACCTCGTCTTCCGCACGTGGAAGCCGGTAGAGACGGTGCGGGTGCCCGCGCGCTTCGCGATGCCGTGGTTGAAGGACCCCGCGACCGGCGCCGTGAAGCCCGAGTTCTCCGACGTGTTCTTCGTCAGCGGCCGCGGCGAGTAGCCCAGTTCACGCAGCGTGATGGAAGACGAGGCGCGCCTCGGCGTCGTGCACCACCTGCAGGTGCTGGGTGAGGCGCGCGACCTGGCCGCGCAACAGCGGCTCCATCGCGTCGGTGTCGACGCCCATGGTGCTCAACTCCCGCGGGGGGCGATGCTCACGCAGCGCGAGCGCCAGTTCTTCGAGCGCGCCGTCGAACGCCTGCACCAGCGGCTCGGGCATCACCTCCGGCGAGGGGAGCGACGCCAGCGCGATGGCGGACCAGCAGAACCGCCGCAGGTAGAGCACCAGCGTGATGAGCGGCTCCAGCTCGTGCTCGGTCAGCGTGCGCTCGGCCACCAGGCGCTGCAGCGACACGTCGGCATTCCCAATCCGGAGCCCGAACGCGCGGCGCACCGCCTCCAGCTCGGCGTCGGGGGCCTTCGGGTGCCGCGTCGTCACCTTGAACAGCGCGCGCAGCGCATCGAGGGCCATCGCGAGCTCGTCACCGATGCGGGTCTTCTCGGTGCTGGGCCACAGCAGCCGTGACGCCAGCAGCGCCACCGCCCCGGCGATGACATTCGAGAGCGCGCGCAGCCCGGCGAGCTTCGGGTCGAGGCCGTTCAACTGGGCGAGCAGCAGGAAGGTCGGCGTCAGCAACGCGGAGTAGAGCGCATAGTTCATCCGCATCACCGACACGCTGACCGCCGCCATCACCGCGCACACCGGCAGCAGCAGCTTCGGGTCGGGCCACAGCCAGGTGATGCCCGCCGCCAGCAGCGCGCCCAGCACCGTGCCGCCGACGCGCTGCAATGAGCGCAGGAAGGTCGCCGGCGCGTGGGGCTGCAGCACCACCAGCATGGTGATGGTGCCCCAGTAGCCGTGGCTGATGCGCAGCCCGGTCACCAGCGCCACCGAGCCGGCGACCAGCAGCCCCACCCGCAGCGCGTGACGCAGCTCCACCGATTCGGGGTTGAGCGCCGCGCGCACCGTCACCCACCACGGCGGCTTGCGGTCTTGCGAGGGGTGGGTGACCGGGGTCACCGTCTCCAGCACGGCGTCGATGGCCTTCAGGAGCTCGCCCGCGTGCTGCAGCCGTGCGCGCGTGAGCGGCTCCACGCCGTCGAGCAACCCGAAGAGCGCGACGGGAGAGATGTCGGCGCGCGGCACCGGCGCACGTTCACGCTCGTCGGTGGCGAAGCGGGCCAGCGCGCGGCACGCACCGTCGACCTGCGCGAGCTGCCGCTGGAGCTCCGCGCGAATCGGCGCGTCGAGCTGGCCGGGGCGCAGGCCTTCGAGCACGTCGGTGAGCGCGACGACGCGGCCGAACGCCTGGTCGCAGGTCTGCACCAGCCCCAGCAGCCACGCCATCTTGTCGCTCATGCCGCGCGTGTTCCCGCGGATCGCCGCGAGGTGTGAGCGCGCGTTCTCGATCGCCGCGCGCACCGCGGTGTAGTCACGCTGCTGCAGCGCGTGCCACGCGTGAGACCCCGCCTGCTCCAGCTGCGCCGCCAACGCCGCGCAGTGCGTGGCCAGCGCGTCGAAGCACGCCGCCACCGCCCGGCGCGCGGGCGCGAACTGCCGCACCGGCCACACCACCAGCGCCAACAACGCGGCCCACACCACGCCCGCGCCGGTGAGCGCCGCGCGCGAGCCGACCGCGGAGAGTTCCTCCAACGGCTGCGCCTGCGCGACGAGGAACAGCACGGAGGTCACGGTGCCCACGCTGATGGCCTCGCTGCCCAGCACCCGCGCCAGCGCGCCCACGCTCACCACCACGAAGGTCGCCGCCACGCTCGCCCACAGCGAGGGCCCGGCGAGCGAGCCGAGGCCGACCGCGACGGCGCCCGAGAGCAACAGCGCGAAGAAGGTCTTCGCCCGCGTGGCGTACGCGCCGCCCTTGTCGGAGGTCGTCGCGACGAAGCCCGCGAGGCCCGCCCAGCGGAACTCCGGGTGCCCCCACCACGCCCCCAGCAACAAGGGCACGAAGGTCGCCGCCGCCGCGCGCAGGCCCAGCTTCACCGCGAACTGCCGGGTCTCGAGGCGCGTCGCCTCCTGCAGTGGTTGAACGAGCCGCGCCAACGCCATGGCCGCAATGTACGCGCGAGGCCTTGGGTGCGCCGCGAGATGTAGACCTGAAGTTGTGTGGCGCGAGGCGAGGTCTTCCGTCAGGGTGGCGCGGTGTTCTCCCTGCTGAGGCTGATTTCGCTGCGGCACGTCTTCGATGCGCCGCTGCGCTCGCTGCTGACCCTCATCGGCGTCTCCGTGGGCGTCGCCACGCTGGTGGGCATCGCGGCCATCAACCGCAGCGTGATGGACGCCTTCCGCTCCACCATCGACACCGTCGCCGGCAAGGCCGACCTCACCGTCGCCGCCGAGACCGCCGGCATGCCGGAAGCGCTGCTCGACACCGTGCGCGGCGTCCCCGGCGTGCTGCACGCGTCGGGAGGCATCGACGTCATCGCGCCAATCAAGAACCGCCCGGGCGAGAACCTCTACATCCTCGGGGTCGACCTGCTCGATGACGGCTTCTTCCGCACCTACGAGGGCGTCGACACCGACGTCGGCAAGCTGGCCGACGACCTCGAGTTCCTCAACTCCACCGACCGGCTGCTCATCTCAGACCGCTACGCACGCGAGCGCGGCCTCAAGACCGGCGACACCCTCGAGCTGATGACGCCCAGGGGGATGCAGCCGTTCATCATCCACGGCGTGCTGAAGGAGAAGGGCCCGCTCAAGGCCTTCGGCGGCGCGGTGGCGGTGATGTTCTTCGGCTCGCTGCAGGAGGCCTTCGACAAGGGCCGCACCCTCACCCGCGTCGACGTGGCCATCGACAAGAACGTCTCGCTCGAGGAGATGAAGGCGCGGCTGCAGAAGGCGGTGGGCGACAACCTCGAGGTCGACGCTCCGAACAAGCGCGGGCAGTCGGTGCAGACCATGGTGCGCAGCTTCCAGCTGGGGCTCAACCTGGGCTCCGGCGTCGCGCTGCTGGTAGGCGTGTTCCTCGTCTACAACACGGTGTCGATCAGCGTGGTGCAGCGCCGCCGGGAGATCGGGACCCTGCGCGCGCTGGGCGCCACCCACCGGAAGATCCGCGCGCTGTTCGCGATGGAGGCCGCGGTGTTCGGACTCATCGGCAGCGTCGCCGGCCTGCCGCTGGGCATCCTCATCGCGCGCGGGGCGATGGGCACGGTGCAGGGCTCGATCTCCGAGATCTACACGCGGGTAAACGTGGGCGACGTGCAGCTCGGGCCGCGCGAGGTCGCCATCGGGCTGGTGATGGGCATCCTCGGCAGCATCTTCGCGGCTCTGCGCCCGGCGTGGGTCGCCTCCAGCGTGCAGCCCGTGGAGGCGCTGCGCAAAGACGCGGCCATCGGCGCGGGCGCGGTCGACGTGAAGTCGTGGCCGACGTACGTGGGCGTGTTCCTCCTCGTCATCGCGTGGCCCGTTGCCAACCTGCCGCCGCCGGCCGAGAACTTCCCGCTCGGCGGCTACGTCTCGATCTTCCTCATCTTGATGGGGGTGACGCTGCTCTCCCCGCTGGTACTGCGCACGCTGAACATCCCCTTCCGCCCTCCGGGCCAGGCGCTCTTCGGCATCGCGGGCAGGCTCGCCGCCGACAACTTCGCGCGCGCGCCGGTGCGCACCGCGGTGCCGGTCTCGGCGTTGAGCATCGGCATCACCATGGCGGTGACGCTCTCGTGCTTCATCGGCAGCTTCGAGCGCAGCGCCGACCGGTGGATTGAGCAGGCCATCCCCGCCGACCTGTTCGTCACCTCGTCGGCGAAGCTGGGCGGCGTGCAGAACCAGCCGATGCAGCTCGCGGTCGGAGACGAGCTCAAGAAGCTCGACAACATCGACCTCGTCACCCCGGTGCGGCTGCTGCAGCACGACGTGCTGGGCCTGCGCGTGTTCATCACCGCGCTCGACGTGGAGGTCTACAAGCGCCGCGCGCACCCGCTGCTCCTCGAGGGCGAGCTGCCTGACCGCGCGCAACGAGAGGCCGGCGCGGTGGTGTTGAGCGAGAACTTCGCGCGCCGCCGCGAGCTCAAGCCGGGCTCGAAGTTCACCGTGAAGACGCCCACCGGCGAGCACGAGTACACGGTGGCGGCGATCATCATCGACTACACGTCTGATCAGGGCTCGATCATCATCGACCGCGACCTCTTCACCCGGCAGTTCAAGAACGAGCAGGTCGACACCTTCCACATCTACCTGAAGGACCGCGCGAAGCTCGAAGACACCCGCCGCGCCATCACCGCGAGCCTGGGCGAGAAGTACAACCTCTTCGTGCTCTCCAACGCCGAGCTGCGTGAAGAGGCGCGCAAGCTCTTGAGCTCCGCCTTCAGCATCACCTACGCGATGGAGGTGGTCGCCGTCGCGCTCGCGCTGCTGGGCATCATCAACACGCTGCTGGCCGCGGTGTTGGACCGCACGCGCGAGATCGGCCTGCTGCGCGCCATCGGCGCCGCCCGCGGCCACGTGCTCAGGCTCTTCACCGGCGAGGCGTTCTTCATCGGGCTCACCGGCAGTCTGTTCGGCACCGTGGTCGGCGGCGTGGTCGGCTACATCGTCACCAAGATCGTCGGCGTGCAGGGCACGGGCTGGAACTTCCCGTTCTCCTACCCGTGGGCGACGGCCGCACAGATGATCACCGTCGGCACCGTGTCAGCGGTCATCGCCGGGGTGTACCCGGCCCGACGCGCCGCGCGACTCGATGTCGTCGAAGCGCTCGCCTACGAGTAAGAAGGCATGGTGGCCGGCCTGTTTCGCGTTCTGGTGGTGGAAGACGAACCCGTGATTCGGGAGCTCGTGCACAGCTTGCTGACCGATTTGAGCTGTGAGGTCGACCTCGCGCCGCATGCCGCCGACGGGCTCAAGCTCGCGAAGACCCAGAGCTACGACCTCATCCTCCTCGACGTGGTGCTGCCGCCGGTGGGCAGCATCCAGCTCGACGGCGTCGCGGTGTGCCGCATGCTGCGCGCCGACCCGCGCTCGTCGAAGACGCCCATCTACATGCTGACCGCGAAGGTGAAGAAGGCCGACGTGGAGGTGGCGATGAAGGCCGGCGCGAACGGCTACATCCACAAGCCGTTCCGCGCGGCGGAGCTGATGGACCTCGTCACCCGGCTGCGCGCGTAACCCCCGACGTCACGGCAGGCGCGGGTGGAGGAAGCGCGCCATCGCGAACATCTCGTCCCAGTCGAGGTCGTCGAACTCGAGGCCCACGCCCTCCGCGGTGCGGTGACGCACGGTCGCCTCGGTGACGATCTGCTCACCCTCGGGCAGCGGCAGACACACCGTCACCCGGCCCGCGAGCTCGGGGAAGTCGCCCACCAGCCGGCAGCCGGCCATCGAGACATCGTCGGCCTTCACGATGAGGGCCTTGCCGCCTACCAACAGCTTCACCATGAACCCCGCATCGACGCGGGGGTGGAAGCGGGTAGGCATCGGCGACTGCGCGGTGACGGTCAACATGGGCGCTCCGGAGTGAGTGGAGCCACAAGTGTGACGCAGGCTGTTGCGCCGGCAATTTTTTGAACCGTCCGCGCGCGGCGACCGTGGTCTCCCGCGTGAGACGAGGGTGACTCCGGAGTTCCGCGCACTTGGCGTCGGCACGCGGCGTGAATTGCCGCCACGCCATCACCCGCTTCGGAGAACGCCATGACTGACATGCCCAGCCGCATCTCGATGACCCCCACGGTCGCGCGCCAGACGCAGAAGGCCGAGTTCGGCAACGTCCTCAAAGACGCGCTCTCGACTGCCGCGCAGGGCGCAAGCTCGCTGCTGGGCGGTGTGATTCCCGGCGTGGGCGTGGTGAGCGCCGCGGTGAACAGCGTCGCGGGCATGTCGAAGCCCGGCGCGGTGAGCGCGCAGTCGGCGGCGAGCGGCATCACCTCGGTCAACCTGGGCGGAGGCTCGGCGGGCGGCAGCGGCTTCATCGGCGGGAACGCGGGCGGCGCGACCGAGACCGCGATGGCGACGTCGAACGGCAACATCGGCGGCATGGGCGACATGATCGGCCAGATGCGCGCCGAGGCCGACCGCTCGATGGCGATGCAGATGCAGATGCAGCAGGAGAGCCGCGACTACAACACGCTCTCCAACGTGCTGAAGACGCGGCACGACTCGGCGAAGGCCGCCATCAACAACATCCGGTGACGCCATGGCCATCACTCCACTGGGTGGCGCCGGGCCCGCGAACATCTCCGGCGCAGGCAGCCCGCAGAAGACCGAGAGCTTCGGGAAGGTGCTCAAGGGGCAGTCGCCCGAGAACGCGCCGATGCCCGTCATCAACCCGCCGCACGACGCGAAGGTCGCGCAGCCCGGCAAGTGCCGCGTGGAGGCCACCCCGGGCGCCGCGAACTCCGACACGAAGAACGTCACCGCCTCGAAGGTCATCGACTCGGTGACGCAGGCGCAGCACCGCATGGAGGAGATCCTCAAGGTCGCGGAGTCGGGCAAGTCGTTCTCGCCCGCGGAGCTGCTCTCGCTGCAGACGCACGTGTACCGCGCGTCGCAGGAGTTGGATCTCGCCGGCAAGGTCGTCGAGAAGGCCACCGGCGGCATCAAGCAGGTCCTCCAGACCCAGGTGTGACGCCATGAAACCGCCCCGAAGAGTCCGCCGCCCGACCCTCCCGTACGACCGCCCCTCCCGCCGACAGATCAAGAAGCTGCTGCTCACGCTCTCGGTGCTGCTCGCCGGCTGCGCGAGCCAGATTCAGCACGGGCTCGACGAGCGCGACGCCAATGAGATCGTCTCCGCGCTGGTCGCGCGCGGGTTCGACGCGAAGAAGGTCGCCGAGAAGGGCAAGAAGCCCACCTTCGCCATCGAGCTCGATGACGCCGAGGCCACCGAGGCGCTGCGCGTGCTGACCGAGCTCAAGCTCCCGCGCCCGGCGCGCTTGAAGACGCAGACGCTGGCCGCGAACGCGGGCCTCATCGACACGCCGTCGGCCGAGCGGCTGCGCCAGCTCGAAGCACAGGAAGGTGACATCGAAGAGGCGCTGGAGACGATGGACGGCGTCGCCTCGGCCTCGGTGGAGCTGGTGGTGCCGCCCGCGCCGCGCCCGGGGCTCCCCGCGGTGCCGTCGAAGGCCTCGGTGCTGCTGCGCGCGCACCCTGACGCCGTGGAGCGCCTCGAGCAGCAAGGCGGCCGGCTGCGCGCGTTGGTCGCGGCCTCTGTCGAAGGGCTGGTCCCGGAAGACGTGGTGCTGGTCATCGTCCCCGTGGTGATGCCGTCTCCGCCGCCGAAGGCCGACCCGCGCGCGAGGATGCGCCCGCTTGCGGCTGCGCTCGGTGTGGCGCTCGCGGTGTTGGCGTTGGTGCTGGTGGTGCTCGCCTGGCGAATGCGTCAGCTGACGCAGCGCGCGGCCGACGCGAAGCCCGCCCCCGCGCCGACGCCGGCGCCGCAGCGGCCGGTCATCAACCCCGCAGTGCAACGGAAGGTGGCCTGAGATGAAGCCCGCCGAGATGCAGCCGCTCGACTTCGCGCAGAAGGTCGCGCTCTTCGTGACCGCGATGCACAAGGACAAGGCGGTGGCGTTGCTCGAGGGGCTCGCCCCGCGAGAGCGCGAGCGGGCGCAGGCGTTCTCCGGCGCGGTGCGCTCGTGGGACTCAGCGCGTCGGCACGCCCGGCTCGCGTGGGAGTTCGGCGTGCGGCCCGACGCGGAAGACAGACTTGAAGTGGTGGTGGGCGGCGTGAGTGGCGCGCTGCGAGAGGCCGTCGTGGCATTGCTGCCCCTGGCAATGCAACGGCGCTTCCCGCGGCGGGTGGGTGGCGTGGAGTCAGCTCCCGACCTGGTGTGGGGCGTCGCGGCGCGGCTGATCAGGGAAGTCAGCCGCTGAGCAGGAGCTGATGTGGAGGTCGTGGCGCCGCCCTGGCAACGGGGCGGCGCCTTGGTGTTTTCAACGGTCTCCCGCGGAAGACGGTGCGCTCGCCGTAACTCGCTGAATCCACACCGCATCGGGTTGGCCCGCCGCGTGAATTGGGTGCGACGCATGGTTGCCCCGACCACCGCCACCCTCACGCTGCACCAGCGCCCCACGCGCCCCGTCGCCGCACCGTCGACGCCGCAGCGCATCCAGCTCGCGCCGATTCAGAAGCTGCTGCGCGTGCACCTCGCGGCGCAACGGCGCGCGGGTGCGCTCCGCGACATGCTCGACGCCGCGGGCCGGGTCGCGGCGAAGGCCGGCGCGCAGCTCAAGACGACGTTGACCGTCGACGCGCACCTCTCGCCCGCGACGCTCCAGCCCGCGATGCACGTCGCGACGCGCGGGCTGTTCATGGTGCTCGACTGCGGCGGCGAGAGCCTCGCGCTGCTGGAGCTCGACCTCCTGGCCGCGGGCGCGATCGTGCACTCACTCTCGCGCAGCACGGACCCCATCGGCCCGCCGAAGCGACTGACCGCGGTCGAAGAAGCCGGGCTCGGGTGGGTGGTGCTGACCGCGCTCGCCGAGGCGCGCGCGGAGCCGGCGCTCGAGTCGTTCGTGCCGCGGCTGGTCACCATCACCATGGACCGCGCCGAAGCGCTGCGCTTCATCGATGGGCGACGTCGGCATGCGGCGGCGCTGCTTCAGCTGACCGTCGGTGGGCTCCGCACCCAGGCGCGGCTCCTGCTCCCCGCGCTGTGGCTCCAGTCGAAGCTGGAGCAGCTGCCCGAGGAGGCTCCGCCCGCGCTGCACACGGCCATCGCGTCAGCGACGCTGCCGGTGCGGTGCCTCGTCGGCTCGTCGATGCTGCCCCCGGGCGAGTTCAACCAGCTGCGCCCTGGAGACCTGCTGTTCGTCACCGGCGTGACCCGCGAGCCCTTCGGCCTGACCGGCGCGGGGCGCATCATCGGCCCCAGCTTCGAGCTGCGCGGCGAGTTCGTCGAAGCCGGCTTCTCCCCTTCTCACGTCGTTGCCCTACCAACCCCGGAGCCCACCATGTCTTCCCCCGTCGACCCGTCCCTCCCCGTCGAAGTCGAGATCGAACTCGCGCGGTTGCGCCTGCCGTTGCACCAGCTCGGCGCCATCAAGCCCGGCGCGGTGATGCCGCTGCACATCAACGCCGCGCAGCACGTGCTGGTGCGCATCGGCGACAAGGCGGTCGCGCGAGCCGAGCTGGTCGAAGTCGAGGGCGAGGTCGGCGCCCGCATCATCTCGATGATCTGAGGCTCCACCATGACGCTCACGCCTCGACACAAGCTGTTCGCCGCCGTCGCGCTGACGGCGCTGATTCCACTCCTCGCTTCGCTGCAGGGCGCGAGCGCCGCCACCCTCGCGCGGGTGCTGCTGGGCCTCGCGGCGCTGGGCGGCCTCGGCTTCTGGTTCGTTCGCGCGCGCGGTGGCCTGCCTGCGGGCTTCAAAAAAGCGCCACGGCTCCAGGTGATTCAGCGCGTGGGGCTCTCTCCGCGCAACGGCCTCGCGCTCGTCGAGGTCGACGGCAAGCCCTACCTCGTGGTGCACGGTGATGGCTTCGCCCGGGTGCGCCCGACGCGACAGCCCCGCGCCGCGCTGCCGTCGCTCACGCTCGTCGCGAAGGAAGAGGCCGCGTCATGAACCACCTGCCCAGTGACGGCTTCGCCAGCAACCAGTTGCAGATGATGGGCCTGTTGGCGGCGATGGCCATCGTCCCCTTCGCGGTGATGATGCTGACCAGCTTCTCGAAGATCGTGGTGGTGCTCTCCATCGTGCGCAGCGCGCTCGGCACGCAGCAGGCGCCGCCGACCATGGTGCTGACCGGCCTCGCCGCGGTGCTCACCTGCACGGTGATGACGCCGGTGTTCGAGAAGATGTGGGCGCGAGGGCAGGCCGAGTACGCCGCCACCGGCGAGACCTCGGAGCTGCTCTCCCGCAGCGCGACGGTGCTTCAACCGCTGCGCGAGTTCCTCGTGAAGCACGGCAGCGGCGAGGAGCGCGCGCGGTTCGTCGACATGGCGCGCGAGCTGCGCCCGGTCGAAGAGAGCGGGCTGGTGAGCGAGGAGGACCTCTCGGTGGTCGTGCCCGCGTTCGTCATCACCGAGCTGAAAGAAGCCTTCATCATCGGGTTCCTCATCTTCCTGCCCTTCCTGGTGTTGGACATGCTCATCGCCA
The DNA here is from genome assembly GCA_946479335.1 of uncultured Archangium sp. The sequence goes on along the minus strand of CAMLFP010000033.1, from coordinate 11,654 downwards.
ACGTGCTGCTCGCGCTGGGCATGCAGACGCTCTCGCCGAGCCAGGTGAGCCTGCCCTTCAAGATCCTGCTCTTCGTCGCGGTCGACGGGTGGGCGTTGCTCTCGCGCGGTCTCATCCTCGGGTACCGGTGACACGATGGACACCTCCCTCCTCATCGGGGTCGCGCGCGAAGCGCTGTTGTTGATGGTGCTCGCCTCGCTGCCGCCCATCGGCGCGTCGCTGCTGGTCGGCTTCCTCATGTCGCTGGTGCAGGCCACCACGCAGCTGCAGGAGTCGACGCTCTCCGTGGTGCCCAAGCTGTGCGCCGCCGTGCTGTCGTTGGTCATCGCCGGCCCGTGGATCGGCGCGCAGCTCACCCGCTTCACCACGCAGCTCATGCTCACGCTGCCGTCGATCGCGTCATGAACGCCTTCGAGCTCGCCGTCGACGCGCTGCAGCCGCACGTGCTCTCGGTGGCGCTCATCTCCGCGCGGTTGCTGCCGGTCGCGTTCCTCTGCCCGCTCTTCGGCGGCACGCACGCGCCGACCCACGTCAAGCTGGGGCTGGTGCTGGCGCTGGCGATGTTCGTCCACGCCGCGGGCGGCATCACCGCGCCCGCACTGCTCGACGCGTGGCGCTTCGGTGGCCTCGCCGCGCAGGAGGTGCTGTTCGGCACCGCGCTGGGGCTCGTCGCGTCGCTGCCCTTCGACGCCGCGCGCATGGGCGGGCGCTTCATCGACCTCTTCCGCGGCTCCTCGGCGGAGGCGGCGCTGCCGATGAGCGGCACGAAGGAATCCGCCACTGGCGATGGCCTGTACCACCTGCTGCTCGCGCTCGGGTCTGCGGGGGCGCTGCTGCCGGCGATGCTGAGCGGCCTCACGAAGAGCTACGGCCTCGTGGCGCCGGGCGCGTTCGTGCACACCGAAGACGTGGCGCTGCACCTCGCCGGGCTGGTCGGGAGCGCGTTCGCCACCGGGTTCACGCTCGGCGCGCCGGTCGCCGCGCTGCAGCTCACCATCGACGCGTGCCTCGGGCTGGCGTCGCGCGCCGCGCCGAACATGAACCTGCAAGACACCGGCGCGCCGATGCGCATCCTGGGAGGCGGCGCCGTGCTGTGGCTGCTGGTGGGCGTCATCGCCGCCCGCCTGCAGGACTTCGGGCTCACCCACGCCGACGAGTTGCTGCTGCTCTCACTCCGTCCAGGTCACTGAGAACGACACCTGACCATCGCCGGTGGCGCTGACTTCGCAGCGACTGGCCCCCGCGTAGCTCCCGATGGCCTCGATGACCCCGCAGAGGAAGTCAGCCGATGGCACGGCCTCGTTGACGTCGACGCGAACGGCGCGCGGCCCGGTCTCGACCACCGTCACGCGCATGAAGTTGTTGCTCAGGGTGAGGCTCTTCGGGAGCCGGAGCATCATCCGCCGGACGCCCATCAGCCGCACGCCTGGCGCCATCAAGCGCCCCATCACGCTCTCGGCGAACCCGGCCGAGATGGCGTGCCCCAGCTCACGGTGCGCCTGCGACGCGGCGACCCCGGGGCTGATGGCGCGCGCCACGGCGTCGACGACCTCCACCCAGACCTGCTTCGGGTACGCGGGCAGCAGCTTCTTGTCGAGGTCGATGCCCAGCGCGCGCACCGCGTGCTTCAGGTCGGGCGTCATCCGCTCACGGATGCCGCTGAAGAGGCTCTCGACGCCGAGGTCGTAGACGAGGTGCTGTTCCATGGGTCAGCCGAACCGGCGACGCTAGCCCGCCACCGTCTCGCCGCGAAGACCGCGACTCTCTGCAACCCAGCGAAAACACTTCGCGTTCAGTTGGCCCGGCTCCTGCTCAACGGCGTGGACCCCATGAGCGAGAAGACGCATCAACCCTCCCAGAAGAAGCTGCAGGACGCGCGCAAGAAGGGCCAGGTGCCGCGCAGCAAGCTCTTCACGTCGGCGGCCGTCACGCTCGGCGGCCTCGGGGGGACGCTGTTGTTCGCCGATGACTCCGCGCGCCGCTTCATGGAGTGGACGCGCACGGTGCTGGTGACGCACGACACCGCGCCCGACGCGGCGCTCGAGCGCGGCGTGGAGGTGCTGGCGCGCTGCACGCTGCCCAGCCTCGCCGGAGCGATGCTCGCATCGCTCACCGTTTCCATCGTCACCGTGGGCGGGCTCACGTTTCAAGCCGACGCGGTGACGCCGAAGCTCGACAAGCTCAACTTCGTCGAGGGCTTCAAGAAGCTCTTCTCGGTGCGGCAGCTCGTCGACGTGCTCAAGGGGCTCGCGGTCGCCGCGATTCTCTTCTTCGTGTTCTGGAACGAGGTGCAGTCGACCGCCGGCCTCGCGTTCACCGCCGTGCAGCACGAGCGCGGCTTCGTGGCGCTGCTCCTCGTGCTGCGGCCGCTCGTCGTGAAGGCGAGCGTGCTGCTGCTGGTCCGCGGGGTCGCCGACTGGGCGCTGGCGAAGCGGCGCCACGTGAAGGACCTGATGATGTCGCACGAAGAGGTGAAGCAGGAGCACAAGAACTCCGAAGGCGACCCGCACCACAAGTCGAAGCGCAAGGCGCTCCACAAGCAGCTCGCGGCCGGTGGCGCGCAGCGCGGCGTGCAGAAGGCCACCGCGGTGGTGGTGAACCCCACGCACCTCGCAGTGGCGCTCCGCTACGACGAGGCGGAGTGCGAGGCGCCGTACATCGTGGCGAAGGCCCGCGACGACGAGGCGCTCGCGCTCCGGCGCGAAGCCGCGGCGCTCGGCATCCCCGTGCTGCGCGACGTGCCGCTCGCCCGCAGCCTCATCCACTACGACGTCGGCGAAGAGGTCCCCGAAGAGCTGTACCAGGCCGCCGCCGCCATCTTGAAGGTCGCCCTCGAACAGAGAGAACAATCATGAACTCCGTACTCGGTCTCATGGAGAAGCTGCTGGCGCGCGCCCGGGCGTCGTCAGACGTGGTGCTGGCCATCGTGATGGCGATGATCATCGGCGCGATGATCGTGCCGCTGCCGGAGTGGGCCCTCGACGTCGGGCTCGCCCTCAACCTCGCGGCGGCGGTCTCGCTGCTGGTCGCGGCGCTCTACGCGAAGGACGCGCTCAAGGTCGCCAGCTTCCCGACGCTGCTGCTCATCACCACGCTCTTCCGGCTGGCGATGAACGTCTCGTCGACCCGCCTCGCGCTCTCCGAAGGGCACGCGGGCGAGATCATCCAGGCCTTCGGTGAGTTCGTAGTGCGCGGCGACTACGTGGTGGGCGCGGTCATCTTCGCCATCCTCACGCTGGTGCAGTTCCTGGTCGTCACCAAGGGCGCGGAGCGCGTCGCGGAGGTCAGCGCGCGCTTCACCCTCGACGCCATGCCCGGCAAGCAGATGAGCATCGACGCAGACTTGCGCGCCGGCGCCATCACGCAAGACCAGGCCCGCGCCCGCCGCCGCGCGCTGGAGCGCGAGTCGCAGCTCTTCGGCTCGATGGACGGCGCGATGAAGTTCGTGAAGGGCGACGTCATCGCCGGGCTCGTCATCACGCTCATCAACCTGCTGGGCGGCATCGTCATCGGCGTGCTGCAGAACGGAATGACCGCCGCCGAGGCCGCGTCGACCTACGCGCTCATCGCCATCGGTGACGGGCTGGTCTCGCAGATCCCCTCCCTGGCCATCGCGGTGGCCGCGGGCATCGTGGTGACGCGCGTCGCCAGCGAGAAGGAAGACGACTCACTGGGCACCGACATCGGCGCGCAGTTCTTCGGGCAGCACAAGGCGCTCTTCGTGGTGGCCGGGCTGTGCGTCGCGTTCGCGGCGATGCCGGGCATGCCGCACCTCACGTTCCTCCTCATCGCGGCCGCCGCGGTGTTGGTGGGCCTGGGCCTCAAGCGGCTCCGCGCGAACCCCGAGGCCGTAAAGCCGTCGCGCCCGAAGACCGAAGACCAGGTCGCGCCTGCCGCCCAGGGCCCGAAGCTCGAAGACCACGTGCAGGCCGTCGCGCCGCTGCTGCTCGACCTCGCGCCCGACCTCACCGCGCTGGTCGAAGAAGACGGCCAGGCCTTCGTGCACGTCGAGTTGAACACCGTGCGCGAGCGCCTCTTCTTCGAGCTCGGGGTGCGGGTGCCGTCGTTCCGCGTGCGCACCGGCGCGCCGCTCGGGGCCCGAGGCTACGCGCTGTCGGTCGATGAGGTGCCCGCCGGGCGCGGTGCGCTGCCGGAGGGCGACGTCTTCGTGCTGGGCAACGTCGCCGACCTGCGCGCCGCGGGGCTCGACGCGACCCCGGTGCAAGACGGGCTCGGCCGCCACCTCGCCTCGGTGAACGCGCCGCGCGAGCTGCTGGCGACGAAGGGGCTCTCGGCGAAGTCGGCGCGCGAGCTGCTGCTCGACCACGTCGGCGTGATGTTGCGCAAACGCGCCGCGCACTTCTTCGGCGTGCAGGAGGTGCAGGCGGCGCTCTCGACGCTGGAGTCGCAGTCGCCGGCGCTGGTGCGAGAGGCGCTGCAGAAGGTGCCGCTGCCGTTGCTGACCGACGTGCTCAAGAAGCTGCTCCACGAGCAGGTCAGCATCCGCAACCTGAAGGCCATCCTCGACGCGCTGGTTTCGCCAGCGACGGAGGGCGACGCCAACCAGCTCGCCGAGAAGTGCCGCGCGGCGCTCGCGCGTCAGTTGAGCCACCAGTACGCGAAAGACGGTCCGCTCTTCGCGTGGTTGGTCGACCCCTCCGTCGAAGAGAAGCTCCGCACCGCCGGCGCCGCGCTCGACCCGAGCGACGCGGGCGCGATCCTCGAGGGCGTGAAGCGCGTCGCGCGGCAGGGCAAGGGCGTGCTGCTCTCGTCGCCCGACGTCCGCCGCATGCTGCGGCGCCTCATCGAGGGCGCCTTCCCCGAGGTCGCGGTGCTGACCTTCAGCGAGCTCGACCCGGAGCTGCAGGTGCGCCCGGTCGGCCGTCTTGTCCCCGACCTGAAGTAGGCGCGTCACGAAAACCCGAGGGTGCTTCGCTCCGCAAGCGGCGCCGAAACGGGTAACCAGCGGGCCCATGCGCACCGCCCTCGTGTCGGCCTTGATCCTCTCCTCCTCGTGCGGCGCCATCGACGAGGGACCAGTTCGTCAACACCACGCGCTCGTCGGCGGCGCCGAGGCTGGGCCCGAGCAGCTCGCGGTCGTGAAGCTCACCATCGGCTGCACCGGCACCGTGCTGGCGCCGAACCTCGTGCTCACCGCGCGGCACTGCGTCTCGGCGCTGCCGGCCGGCGCGTTCTATTGCGATGAGAACGGCGGGCCGGTCGACGGGGGCGGCGAGGTCCCCCAGTACGGCGCGACCATCGACCCCACGACGATCATGATCGAAGCGAACGGCTCGAGCACGAATCCACGCCTGCCCAACGCGTCGACCTCGCCGCGCGGCTCGATGATCCTCGTGCCCGCGGAGACCAACCGCTGCAAGACCGACGTCGCGCTCATCGTGCTGGATCCGCCCATCGACGACCCGGTGATCGCGCCGGTTCAACTCGAGGCTGTGCCCGCCGTCGGCGCCACCCTCACCGCCGTGGGCTGGGGCCTCTCCGAGGTCGCCGGCCCGCTGACCGCGCCGAGGCAACGCGACGTCTCCGTCATCGCCATCGGTCCGCGCGCCGGCGCGACGCCGGACGATGCGGTGTGGGACCACTTCTTCACCGTGAGCGAGGGCCTCTGCTACGGCGACAGCGGCTCTCCGGGCCGCGCCGCCTCGGGCGCGGTGGTCGGCGTCGCGTCGTTCATCAACTTCACGGCGCCTCCGACGACGATGGCGAGCGACTGCGCGAGCGCGGGCATCTCCGGCGGGTACGCGGCGCTGGTGAACGAGAAGGCGTTCATCACCCAGGGCTTCGCCACCGCGAACGCGACGCCGTGGCTCGACGGTCAACCCAACCCGCGCGACGCGCTCGCGCCGTTCGAAGGCGCGTGCACCACCGACGCCGACTGCCAATCGAACGCCTGCGTCGCCCACGCCTGCACGCACGGCTGCGCGAACGTGGTGACCTCGACGCCGTGCCCGGCCGGCTACACCTGCGAGCTCATCGCGGATCGTCAGCGCTGTGTCCAAAGTGCGGCGCCCGACGCGGGCACCGACCCGACGCCGTCGGAGCCCACCGGCTGCAGCTCAGCTCCGGTCGCGTTGCTGTGGTTGGGCGTGCTCGCGCTGCGCACGCGCGCGCGTCACTGACCGGGAGCCAGCGGCGGCACCTTGCCGTCGGGGCCGGGGCGGTTCACCCGGTCCTTCAGCTCCTTGCCGGCGCGGAACAACAGGCCGCGCTTGCTGCGCACCGCGATGGGGTCACCGGTCTTCGGGTTCCGCCCCTGGTACGCGCCGTAGTGCTTCACGTGGAACGCGCCCAGCCCGCGGATCTCGATGTTCTCGCCGGCCACGAGTGCGTCCTTCATCGCGCCGAAGATGATCTCCACAGTGGCTTCCGCCTGCTTCTGCGTGACGTTCTTCTTTGCAACCAGGATGTTGACGAGATCTGACTTGAGCACCTGGGCAGTCCCCCTGCTGGGTCCAGACAACCAACGGTCTGGAATCATTGTGGATTTGCCTGATGCTACGGCCAAGTCACCCAAGTAGGCAAGAAAGCTACGGTTTTTCGCTCTTCACCGGGTCGCCCGCGGCGAGGTCGGCCCACGAGATTCCCTTGAGTTTCTCGATGGTTGACTCATCAACCGACGAAAAAAGCCGGGCGACGCTGCCGTACGGGCCGACGCGCTCCTTGGCGGCGCCCCGCACCGTTCCACCCACCGCCGCGGAGATGTCGGCCAACGTGAGGGTCGTCACGTCACGCGCCGGCGTGAGCCCGCCGCGCAAATTGAGACTGAGCAGTCCGCTCTTGATGAGCATCGCGACCAGCTCGCGCACGCGCTGCTCCGGCAGGCGCAGCTGCGTGGCCAGCTCGCGGTTCGTCGGCGACGCGAGGCCCTCGACCGAGGCCTTCGCCACCTGCTCCGCGATGCGCGAGGCGATGAGCTCGTTGCTGCGCGGGTGCTCGAGGAGGTCGGAGAACTCGTCGTGGAAGTCCTTGTGTTCGACGGCGTACGCGAGGCGCGCGCCCGACAGCAGGAGGTACCAGCTGACGTAGATCCACATCAGGAACAGCGGCGCGATGCCGAGCGAGCCGTACAGCTTGTTGGCGCTGAAGAAGAAGCCGGCGATGCCACCGTACGCGCTGCGCGCGAGCTCCCACACGATGCCCGCGACGATGCCGCCGGTGAGCGCCGACGGCCACGGCACCGGCGCGTGGGGCGCGATCTTGTAGAGCAAGGTGAAGAAGATCGACGCCGCGACGATGGAGCCGATGAACAGCGCCTGCGCCGCGAGCGGGAACGCGAGCCAGCCCATGAAGCGGCGCACGCCCTCACTCCCGAGCAACGAGATGGCGAGGAGCAGCGGCCCGACCAGCAACACCCCCGCGTAGAGCGCGACGCTCACCAGCAGCGGCCGGCGGGTGCGCACCTTCCAGATGTCGTTCAGCGACGCGTCGAGGTGCCGCAGCATCGCGCCCGCGGAGATCAACACCACGAGGAACGACAAGCCGCCGGCCACGCGCGAGTTCGCGGCGGTGAGGAACGTGCGGATGAGCTGCTCCGTCTGCGCGCGGCCGCCCGGCGAGAGCACGTCTTCGAAGAAGCGCATCACCAGCGGGTCGATGCGGTTCGCGTTGAACACGTGCAGCAGCGAGAAGATGACCGCCACCAACGGCACCAGCGAGGTGATGGTGATGAAGGTGAGGTTGCCGGCGCGCAGGGCGAGCGCCTCGCCACGAAAGCCGACGACCACGGCGACGATGAGGCGCCACAGCCCGAGCGCGCGGCGCGTCCACCGCGAGAACAACCCCTCTCTCGCGGGCTGCGCGCTCATCGTCAGCGGCGCACGAGAATGCGCTCGACCAGATCCTTGCTCACCTGGGAGAGTTCCACGAACACCACGCCCATGCCCGGCGTCTCGTCGCCGCCGGGGGCGACGACGCGCACGACCTCTCCGACGCCCTCGATGAGCTCAAGGTCTTCGAAGATGACGGTGAACTTGAGGTTCACCCGCGTGCCGACCGGGAGTGGATCGTCAGACCGGATGAAGACGCCGCCGCGGCTCAGGTTCACCACGTACTCGCCGATGAACTGCTCCACCGACCTGAACTCGTGGTTGATGGTGCGGCGGGCTTCGATGCGCCGGTCGACGGTTCCGCTCATTCAGGCGCCCTCGCCACCATCGCGCGGAGCAGGCGGCGGCGCCGAGGGCCGCGCCTGATTCTGCTGCTGGCGATTCTGGTTCTGGTTCTGATTCCCGCGGTCGCGGTCGCGATTGCGGTTGCGGTCACGATCGCGCCGGTTGCCGCGATCACCGCCGCCGCGCTGCTGGTCGCGGTCGCCGCCGCCACGCTCGCCCCCGCCACGTTCGCCGCCGCCGCGCTCGTTGCGATCGAAGCGGGCCTCCTGCGAGCCGGGCTTGCGGCTGTTGGTGTACGTGGCCGGGTCGTGCTCGACGACGGTGCCGGCGATCTTCACCTCCATGCCGGCCATGTGCCGCGCATAGATGTCGTACTGCTCGCGGTGGAAATCGGCGCGCGGCTTGACCTGAATGGTCTTGTTGTAGCGATCCATCAGGTGGCGGAGCTCTTCGCGCTCCTCGCCCAGCATGACGTTGGCGACCTCGGTCTGCGCGTTGACCACCATCGTCGGGTCTTTGTACGCGCCGGCGAAGCGCCGCAGCTCGCGGAAGATCTCGTAGGCCACGGTGGTGGCGGTCTTCACGTAGCCCTGCCCTGCGCAGTAGCCGCAGTTCTCGTGCAGCACGCGGCCGATGCTCTCGCGCACGCGCTTGCGGGTCATCTCCACCAGGCCCAGCTCGGAGATGCGCAGCACGTTGGTCTTCGCCTTGTCGCGGCCCAGCGCCTCGAGCAGTGACTTGAAGACCTTGTCGCGGTTCTGCTGCTTCTCCATGTCGATGAAGTCGCAGATGATGATGCCGCCGATGTTGCGCAGCCGGAGCTGGTAGACGATCTCCTTCGCGGCCTCGGTGTTGATCTTGACGATGGTGTCTTCGAGGTTCTTCTTGCCGACGTAGCGGCCGGAGTTCACGTCGATGGCGGTGAGCGCCTCGGCCTGGTCGACGATGAGGTAGCCGCCCGACTTGAGCCACACCTTGCGCGCGGTGGCCCGCTTGATCTCCTCCTCGATGCCGTAGGCGTCGAAGATGGGCTCGTCACCTTCGTGGAGCTTCACGCGCTCTTTCAGCGCGGGGTCCTGCACCTCGACGAAGCGCTGCACGCGCTCGAACTCATCGCGGTCGTCGATGACCAGCTCTTCGATGTCGTTGGCGAAGAGGTCGCGCGTCGCGCGCAGAATCAAGTCGAGGTCGGGGTGCATCAGGCCCGCGCGGTGCACCTTCTCGTTCTTGCGCACCGTCTCGTTCCACACCTCGATGAGGAAGCGGATGTCGGCCTCCAGCTTCTCGGTCGGCACGTTCTCCGCGACGGTGCGCACGATGAAGCCGGTGCCCTCGGGGCGCAGCTTGTCGACGATCTCGCGCAGCCGGCGGCGCTCCTTCTCGTTGCCGATGCGGCGGCTGATGCCGACGTGGTCGACCGTGGGCATGAACACCAGGTGCCGCCCGGGGATGGAGATGTGCGAGGTGATGCGGGCGCCCTTGGTGCCGATGGGGTCCTTGCTCACCTGCACCAGCACCTCCTGGCCCACCTTCAGCAGGTCTTCGATGCGCTGCTGCTTCTTCGGCTCCGGCTTGCGCTGCTGCTTGCGGTCGCGGTCGCGCTCCTTGTTGCCGTTGCCTTCCTTGTCCTTGAAGCGCACGTCGCGCGGGGCGGCGCTCTCGGCGGGCGGCGCGACGATGGGCGCGCCCTGGCTCTCGACCGCCACCGCCAACACCTCCGACGTCGCGACCTGCGGCGTCGATTCGACGACCGCGGCGGCCACCACCTCCGCGCCGCTCGGCTCGCCGGTCGCGGCCGGGGCTTCACTCGGCGCGGGCGCGGCTTCAGCGGGCGCAACGGCTGCGGCCTCCACCGGCGCCGCCTCGCCCTCGGGCGCGACGTCAGCGGCCGGCACCTCGGCTGGCGCGGCCTCGACGACGGAGTCGGTCTCCTCGGGCTCCTCGGGCACGTCGTCTTCTTCGTCGTGCTCGCCCTCGGTCAGCTCGAACTCGTGGCGCGTGACCTCGGGGTCGAACAGCACGTCGCCGACGTACAGGAAGGCGGCCTTGTCTTCGCCGATGTCGACGAAGGCGGCCTGCATGCCCGGGAGCACGCGGGTGACGCGCCCCTTGTAGATGTTGCCGACGATGCCCTTGTCTTTTTTTCGCTCGAGATAGAACTCAGCGATGTGGCCCTGCTCGACCAGCGCGACGCGGGTCTCGCGGCCCGCGGCGTTGATCACGAGAACGCTGCTGCTCATGGACAAACCCAATCTGTGCAGCGAGGCGCGCAGGCTCGAACGGACGGGACGAAAGAGCTGTTGCGGCCAATGGCTGCACCAAGAGGCAGGAGGCGGCGCCACTGACGAACTGCTCGTGCTGTGGTGCTGCTCCGAGAAGGCCGGTCAAAGGACCTCCTGCCGGTTGAAGCGTGGAACCTGAAGCGAAACCGCAGCTTCAGGCCGACTTGCCCTCGAGTTTCGCTTTCAAAAAGCCTCAAGAGCCCCGTCTGAAAAATTGTTGTCGCACCCAGCGTTTCACGACTGGCGAGCGAAAGAAACCTTTTATGCCCGCGCCAGCGGCTTCTCTGGCCGCGGCGAGCTGCCTTTCCGCTGGAGTTTCAAGGCGTTCCACTCCGTGTTGAGCATCAGCTTTTTGGTGTCAGTCAAGCCGAGCTCGACGGCGGCCAGGCGCACGAAGTCTTCCGACGGGGTGTAGGCGTCTTGCTGCGCCGGCACGCAGACCCACACGCTGCCCAGCACCGACATCTTCTGGATGAGCCGCGAGAGGTGGTCGAGCAGCCCCGGCTTGGTCGTCGCGAAGAGGATCTGCACGTCCAGCCCGAGCTTCGAGTCGGCCACCAGCGCCGCGCCCTCTGGCAGCGGGAGGAAGGCGTCGAGGAACCCGTCGGGTGGGTTCTGCACGTGCACGTTCATGCCCGGGCGGACACCGAAGAGCGAGGTAAGGGGCGCGAGCAGCCCGCTGAAGCTCATCGGCGCACCTCGAAGGGGGCCAGCGGCTCCTGCGCCGCGCGGTCTTCGACGTGCACGCCGGTGACGCGCGCCTCTTCGGGCCCGCGGCGGCACCAGGCGATGAAGCGCTCGAGCACGGCCGCGTCGGCCTCCGCCAACGCTTCGACGTCGCCGTTGGAGACGTTGCGCACCCACCCCGTCACCCCGAGCGCCCGCGCCGCGTCGCGCGCCGACGCGCGATACGAGACCCCCTGCACGAGCCCGGTGATGCGGAGGTGAACGCGACGCGGCGACATGGCTCATCGCCTCTACCACAGCGCTCGCGGCACGGGCTGAAAGCCGCGCCCATGCGCGGGCTCCGGCGGGCGCCACCCTCGCTGGCGTGGCACGCGGTGCGCGCTCGCAAAATCCACCGCGGGAGATGAATCGCCGCGTACGGTGCGCCGTCAGCGCGCCACCTTTTTCAAAGGACACACCTTGAAACGAAGCCTCGTCGCCGTGTTGTTGGGAGCCCTCGTCGCCTCACCCGCCTTCGCGGAGGAAATCAGGATTGCGCGGACTTCCGCCGGAT
>CAMLFP010000032.1 GCA_946479335.1 uncultured Archangium sp. | reverse complement strand
CGGTGGTACGTCAGCGCGCATGACGCGACGCACGTATTTCCCTCCGGTGGAGACGTTCAATTCAGGCCGCCTGCAGGTCGGCGACGGCCACGAGCTGTACTTCGAGGAGAGCGGCAACCCGAACGGCAAGCCGGTGGTCTTCGTGCACGGCGGGCCCGGCGGCGGCACCGAGCCCAAGCAGCGCCGCTTCTTCGACCCGCAGGCGTACCGCATCGTGCTGTTCGATCAGCGCGGCTGCGGCAAGTCGACGCCGTTCGCGTCGCTGGAGCACAACACCACGTGGGATCTCGTGGCCGACATGGAGAAGCTGCGCACCCACCTGAAGATCGAGAAGTGGCAGGTCTTCGGCGGCTCGTGGGGCTCGACGCTGGGCCTCGCCTACGCGCAGACGCACCCGGAGCGCTGCACGGAGCTGGTGCTGCGCGGCATCTTCCTGTTGCGCAAGTGGGAGATCGACTGGTTCTACCAGGACGGCACGAGCCACCTCTTCCCCGACGCGTGGGAGAAGTACCTCGCGGTGATCCCCGAAGCCGAGCGCGGTGATCTGGTGAGCGCGTATTACCGCCGCCTGACGAGCCCCGACGCGAAGGTGCGCGCCGAGGCCGCGCGCGCGTGGAGCCAGTGGGAAGGGCGCACCAGCTACCTGCTGCCCAACGAGGCGTACCTCTCGCGCACCGGTGAAGACTCGTTCGCCGACGCGTTCGCGCGCATCGAGTGCCACTACTTCATGCACGGCGGCTGGGTGACGGGCGAACGCGCGCTGCTGAACCCCGCGAACATCGCGAAGATGAAGCACATCCCCGGGGTGATCGTGCAGGGCCGCTACGACGTGGTGTGCCCGATGGAGTCCGCGTGGGCGCTGCACCGCGCCTGGCCCGAGGCCGACCTGAAGATCATCGAAGACGCGGGGCACGCGGCGCACGAGCCGGGCATTCTCGACGCGCTCATCGAGGCCACCGACCGTTTCAAGACGCGGTGATCAGTCGACGATGAAGAGGCGCGCGCCGCCGGTCGTTCTCGAGCGGTGCGCGCCGTCGCCGGTCGCCACCACGTAGCCTTGACCCGCGCTGGTGGTGAAGCTGCGCCCGTCCTTCAACTCGGTGATCAGCTCTCCGTCGAGCACGAAGACGACGTGGCCTCGCTCGCACCAGTGATCGGCTACGTAGCCAGGCTCGTATTCCACGATGCGCGAGCGGACCTCACCGGTGATCTGTGTGCGCCAGCTCGCCGAGGCGGCGGTCTCCCCGGCGTGCTTCGTGGGGGCGAGCGCCGCCCAGTCGACCCGCTGAAAGGGAATGTTCTCGAGCTTCATGAAGGGCAGCGTAGGGCGTCTGCTACGTCAGCGCTCCATGGCTCTCCATGTTCGCCCCGCGACCCGCGCCGATGTGCCCGTCATCTTCCGCTTCATCTGTGAGCTCGCCGACTATGAGCGCGCGCGCGATCAGGTGAAGACCGACGCCGAGGCGTTGGCCGAGCAGTTGTTCGGCGCGACGCCCGGCGCGGAGGTGGTCATCGGTGAGATCGACGGCACGCCGCGCGGCTTCGCGCTCTTCTTCCACAACTTCTCGACGTGGGAGGGCAAGCGCGGGCTGTACCTCGAAGATCTCTACGTCGAGCAGGCGGCGCGCGGGGCCGGGCTGGGCAAGGCGCTGCTGATTCACCTCGCGCAGCTCGCCGTCGCGCGAAACTGCGCGCGTTTCGAATGGGCGGTGCTCGACTGGAACACGCCCGCGCTCGAGTTCTACGCGGCGCTCGGTGCGCAGCCGTTGACGGAGTGGACCGTGCATCGCCTCGATGGCGAAGCGCTCCTCGCGCTCGCGCGCAGGTGACGCACGGCCCCGTTTCCGCCCGCGCTGGCCAACCGTCGGGAGGAATACGTTGACGAAGCGCATCACAAGAAAGTAGCGAGCGCGGCTCCTATGGCAGCCAAGCCTCTCGTGATCGTCGAGTCTCCAGCGAAGGCCAAGACCATCGGCCAGTTTCTCGGCAACAAGTTCAACGTGATGGCCTCGGTCGGCCACGTGGTCGACCTGCCCTCGACCGGCCTGTGCGTCGACGTCGATCACGACTTCAAGCTCACCTACGAGGTGACGAAGCCGGAGGTCATCAAGGCGCTGCGTGACGCGCTCAAGTCGGCCGACGCCCTCTACCTCGCCACCGACGAAGACCGCGAAGGGGAGGCCATCGCCTGGCACCTGCGCGAGCAGTTGAAGCCCAAGGTGCCGGTCAAGCGCATGGTGTTCCACGAGATCACCAAGAAGGCGATCTCCGACGCCGTCGAGCACTCGCGCGATCTGAACCTCGGCCTCGTCGATGCGCAGGAGACGCGGCGCACGCTCGACCGGCTCTACGGTTACGAGGTCTCGCCGGTGCTGTGGCGCAAGGTGAAGGGCGGGCTGTCGGCCGGCCGCGTGCAGTCGCCGGCCATCCGCCTCATCGTGCAGCGCGAGCTGGAGCGCATGAACTTCCGCTCCGTCTCGTACTGGGACATCGGCGCGAAGCACCCGACCTCGCCGGCCTTCGAGTCGACGCTGTGGAGCATCAACGGCAAGCGCGTCGCGACGGGCAAGGACTTCAGCGACCAGGGCCAGCTCACCGGCGCCAACACGGTGCGGCTCGATGAGAAGAAGGCGAAGGAGCTCGCCGAGGCGCTCAAGGGCAAGAGCTTCACCGTCAAGTCGCTGGAGACGCGGCCGTACCGCTCGGCGCCCAAGCCGCCGTTCATGACCTCCACGCTGCAGCAGGAGGGCGGCCGCAAGCTGGGCATGTCGGCGCAGCAGGTGATGCGCATCGCGCAGGGGCTCTACGAGCGCGGCTACATCACGTACATGCGCACCGACTCCACGACGCTGTCGGAGACGGCGCTCAACGCCGCGCGCGCGCAGGTCAAGGAGCTGTGGGGCGCGCAGTACCTCCCGGCGGGCCCGCGCCAGTACGTGCGCAAGGTGAAGAACGCGCAGGAAGCGCACGAAGCCATCCGCCCGGCGGGTGACGCCTTCCGCACGCCGCAGGAACTCACGGGCGAGCTCGGCGCCGCGGAGCTCAAGCTCTACGAGCTCATCTGGAAGCGCGCCATCGCCAGCCAGATGAGCGACGCCGAGGGCGAGTCGGTCTCGCTCAAGCTCTCGGCCATCGCCGCGATGTCGGAGGTGGAGTTCTCGGCGAGCGGGCGCACCATCACCTTCCCCGGGTACCTGCGCGCGTACGTCGAGAGCAGCGACGACACCGGCGAGTCTGATGATCAGGAGTCGCCGTTGCCCGCGCTGAAGATGGGCGACACGGTGCCGGTCTCCGCGCTCGAAGCGAAGGGCCACACCACCACGCCGCCCGCGCGCTTCACCGAAGCGTCGCTGGTGAAGCGCCTCGAAGAGCTCGGCATCGGCCGCCCGTCGACCTACGCGTCGATCATGGGGACGCTCCAGGCGAAGTACGTGTGGAAGAAGGGGCAGGCGCTGATCCCCAACTGGGAGGCGTTCGCGGTCGTGAAGCTGATGGAGAAGCACTTCGGCGATCTCGTCGACCTCCAGTTCACCGCGGAGATGGAGGAGGACCTCGACAAGGTCGCCGGCGGCGATCTCGAGAAGGTCGCGTACCTCAAGGAGTTCTATTTCGGGAACCGCAAGCACACCGGCCTCAAGCGGTTGGTGTCGCAGAACCTCGAGAACATCGACGCCGCGGAGATCAACTCCATCTACATCGGTGGAAAAGAGTCGGGCATCGTCGTCAAGCCGGGCCGCTACGGGCCGTACATCAAGCGCGGCGAAGACACGGTGTCGGTGCCCGAGTCGATCCCCCCTGACGAGGTGACGGTCGAGAAGGCCGAGGCGCTGCTCGCGGCGCCGAAGGGCGACACGCCGATCGGCACCGACCCGGAGACGAAGCTGCCGGTGTACGTGAAGCAGGGCCGCTTCGGCCCGTACGTGCAGCTCGGCGAGGTCAGCGACGAGTCGAAGCCGAAGACCGCCTCGCTCTTCAAGTCGATGAAGCCCGAGGAGGTCACGCTGGCGCAGGCGCTGGAGCTACTCAGCCTCCCGCGCACGCTGGGCAAGGCGCTCGACGGCGAGACCATCACCGCGCAGAACGGCCGCTACGGGCCGTACATCACCAAGGGCTCCGACAGCCGGAATCTGGGCGTCGAGAACGAAGCGAAGCTGCTGACGCTGACGCTCGAAGAGGCCGAGGAGATCTTCAAGCAGCCCAAGCAGTTCCGCGGCCGCGGTCAGGCGAAGCCCGCGATCATCGTCGGGAAGGACTCTGCGAGCGGGAAGGACATCCAGCTCAAGGAGGGTCGCTTCGGCTGGTACGTCACCGACGGCGAGACCAACGCGTCGCTGCGCAAGGGTGATGACCATTCAGAGCTGACGGCCGACCGCGCGTCGGAGCTGCTCGCGCAGCGCCGCGAGTACATGGCGTCGCCCGAGGGCCAGGCGAAGGCCAAGCAGCGCGGCGACAAGAAGGCGCTCAAGGCGGCGAAGGCCGCGAAGTCGAAGGCGGCCAAGGCACCGAAGGCGAAGAAGGCCGACGCGCCCGGGGTCGACGCGGCGCGCGCGCTGGTGGCGAAGGCCACGGCGAAGAAGCCCGCGGCCAAGGCGAAGGCGGCGCCCGCGAAGAAGGGGAAGAAGAAGTGAAGCGAGATTTTCCGCGGCCCTCGGTTGCGGTTGATCTGGTGATCTTCACGATCATCGACGCGGAACTCCGCATCCTCCTCGTGAAGCGCGGCGAGGCCCCGTTCAAGGGCGAGTGGGCGCTGCCCGGCGGCTTCGTGCGCGTGCAGGAAGGGTCGAAGGAGCAGGGCGAAGATCTCGACGACGCCGCGCGCCGCGAGCTGCACGAGGAGACGGGCCTGGACCCGTCACGCGTGCACATCGAGCAGCTCTACACGTTCGGGAAAGCCGGCCGCGACCCGCGCACCCGCGTCATCGCCGTCTCGTACTTCGCGCTGGTGCGGCCCGACCTCGCGCCGCTGGTGAACGCCGGCGGCGACGCGAGCCACGTGCAGTGGTTCTCGCTCGACGCGCTCGAGAAGGTGAAGCTGGCGTTCGACCACGCGGAGATCGTCGAGACCGCGCTCAACCGCATCCGCGGGAAGCTCGAGTACTCCGACATCGCGTTCGACCTCGTGCCGATGACCTTCACCATCCCCGAGCTGCGGCACGTGCACTCCATCGTGCTCGACAAGGAGATGGACCCCGGCAACTTCCGCCGCAAGTTCAACCGGATGTTGGACGACGGGCTCATCGAGCAGGCGCCGGGCAAGCGCATCACCGCGTCGAAGCCGGCCACGGTCTACCGCTTCAAGCGCGGCTGACGCTACGGGCACGCGCCCGGAACGTCGGAGATGCCACCGTCGAGCAGCACGTAGAACGCCCGCCGAAAGCGCACCGGCTCGACGTCGGGTTTGTTGGGCACGCCGCCTGACGCGTACGACCACAGCCAGTGCGCACGCGGGTCGATGTCCGGGAAGAAGCCCCACGGCTGCACGCCGTTGGCGCCTTCATCGACCGGGTGACGCCACGCGGAGTCGTCGAAGGCGGGCTGGGTCCACTCGAGGTTCGCGCCCTGGCCGTTCGCGAAGCGCCACGAGGTGTCGGTGACCAGCACGCCCGAACCGGCGGTGAGGCTGGCGAGCACACCCCGGTCGAGGGTGGGGATGGTCTGCAGATTGGTGCCGAGGATCGCGAGCACGTTCTTGCGCGCCGGGTGACGGAACACCTGCGCGTCGTGCGTGCTGGGGTCGAACCACATCGCGGTGGTGTCGGCGACGAGTGCTCCGTTGAGCCACACCGTGCGCTGATCGTCGGCGGTGACGCCAATCGTCGCGCTGCGGACGGCGTCGATGGAGATGGGACAGGCGCCGCCCGCGTCGACACCACCATCAATGGGCCTCGCAACCGCGTCCCGGAACTCGACCGGCTCCGTTCGGCCGCACGCCGTCATCGCCACCACCGTCGCCGCCAGCACCCATCGCATGTGGCGAATGCAGCACAGATCTCGCGGGGTAGTCTCTGGCCATGCGCGCGTTGCTGCTGGGTCGCTTTCACGCCGTCACGAGGTCGCAGTCGGAGTGGTTGGAGTCACTCAAGCGCGCGCCGGTGGACGAACTCGTCTGCGTCATCACCAGCGCTGACCTGTCGGGCACGCGGCGCAACCCGCTCGACGTCGAGACGCGCGAGGCGATGCTGCGGCCAGCGCTGGAGCGCAGCGGCAAGCCGTTCCACCTCGTGCGGGTGAATGACATCGCCGATTCGAAGGCGTGGGTGGCCCACGTCGTCGAGCAGGTGCGCGCGCAGGCCGGAGTCGCGGTGGCTCCAGAGAACACGGCGCTGTTCTCGGCGAACCGAGACGTCGAGCAGCTCTTCCGCGCGCAGGGCTTCACCATCGTCACGCAGGAGGTGAAGGGGCTGACGCCGCACGAGCTCGTGCAGCGCATCGCCGGCGGGCAGCCGTGGCGCGAGGAGGCGTCGCCTGAGACGCGCGCGGTGTTCGAGCGCCCGGAACTCTCCGCGAAGGTCCGCGACATCTTCCGGCAGACGTTGCTCAACGATGATGGGGAACTCGGGCACTTCCGCGACTTCCTCTCGTACGGCGCGCAGATGGACGCGTCGATGGTGCAGAAGCTTGAAGACTTGCTGCCGTTCGTGAATCCCGGTTGCATCGTCGACAAGGGCTGCGGCACGGGGAAGTTGATGGTCGAACTCTCGCGGCTCTTCCCCGACTCGCGGTTGGTGGGCGTCGACCTCTCGCGCGAGTTCTTGCGGCTGTGCGACGAGAACACCTACGGCGCGCAAGACGTGGCGCTGGTGTTCGGCAACGTCATCGACCGCAACGTCGAGCCCGGCAGCGCGACGACCGTCATCTATTCATCGGTGATGCACGAGGTGCACTCGTACACGAACTACGACGTGACGAAGATCGACCTCGCGCTGCGCAACTGCTTCGAGGAGCTGGCGCCCGGCGGGCGCGTGTTGATCCGCGACGGCGTCAGCCCTCCGCCCGCGACGTGGCGGCTGACGCTGCTCACCGCGCAGGCCCGCGAGATGTTCACGCGCTTCGCCGCCGAGTTCTGTCACGGGCGCGGCGCGAAGTTCGAGCGGCTCTCCGAAGACACCGTGCGCTTGTCGTCGCACGACGCCAACGAGTTCCTCTGCAAGAAGGACTACCTCAAGAACTGGCACATCGAGGTGCACGAGGAGTTCGGCCCGCTCACGCTCGACGGCTGGCGCGAGGCGCTGACCCGCGCGGGCTTCAGGCCACTCGAGCTGCGGCAATACGTGAACGGGTGGATCGCGGAGCATCGCTACCAGGGCACGGTGGCGCTGACCGACGACGCTGGCGCGCCGCTGCCGTGGCCTGCGACCAACCTGGTGGTGGTCGGCGAGAAGCCCTGACTGCTCGATCGCGCGGACCCGCCCACTTGCGTCGAGCGATGCACGTTCTTGAGCGCGGAGCCGTCGAGTTCGCAGCGCGTGCGCATGCCGCGCCGCGCGAGCACGGAGCTCAACATCCGGCGTGCGGGACGGACGTGCTTGAAGGCCGTGTCTCCGCACCGTCGCCGCGCCCGCCGTCACTGTGCGTGCAGCATGAACAGGCGTCGCAGCCGCTCCAGCGCTTCTTCGGCCAGTGATTCCTGCCGCCTGATGCGCGCCTGCACCTCCGTGATGCGGCGCTCGAAGTGCCGCAGCTCGTGCTCGAGCCCGGCGACCAGCGTCGCCAACGCGTAGAAGCCCTGCGCGGCGAGCGCCTCACTGAGCGCCGATGGCTCCAGCACGCGGCCGAGCCGCTGCTTCAACCCGGAGTTGCCCAGCGACTGTCGCAGCTTGCGCATTCGCGAGCCGGTCGATCGCAGCGCGGCGCGAAGCACGCCCAGCTCGGTGGTGAGTCGGTCGCCGGTGCCGAGGCTCACCAGCACCTGCTCTTCGGCCTGCAACACGTCGCCCGCCGGCGCGCTCTTACGGAGCCGCGTGGCGAGCAGCCGGTACTCGCGCTGCGCTTTCCAGAGTTCCATGCCGGTGGGGAACAAGCACACATGGTGCCAAGGCCCACCGGCCGCGAAATCGCGAGGTTGTCGCGACTCCTTGTTTCCCCCGCGAGACGTCTTCAGAGCTGCGCGCGGACGGCGGCTTCGAGCTGCTCCAGCATGTACGTGATGCGGGCGCTGTCGAGCGCGGGGTGCACGCCCACCCAGAACGCCTTGTGCATCACGTGCGTGGTGTTGGTCAGCGACCCGTGCACGCGGTAGCGCTCGCCGGCGTAGGCGGGCTGCTTGGTGAGGTCGCCGCCGAAGACGAGGCGGGTGCCGACCTTGTGCTCCTCGAGGAAGCTGACGAGCTTCTCGCGGTCGAGCGCGTCGCTGGCGAACATGGGGAAGCCGAACCAGCTGGGCGTGGTGCCCTCGGTGGCCACCACGGGCGTCAGGTGTTGCTTGAGGAGCGGCGAGGCCATGATGCCGTCGTAGAGGCGCTGCCAGTTGGCGCGGCGGGCGGCGACGAAGCCGTCGAGCTTCTTGAGCTGCGAGAGGCCGATGGCGGCCTGCATGTCGGTGGCCTTCAGGTTGTAGCCGACGTTCGAGTACGTGTACTTGTGGTCGTACCCGCACGGGAGCTGACCCAGCTGCTGCGTGAAGCGCTTGCCGCAGGTGTTGTCTTTGCCCGGCTCGCACCAGCAGTCGCGGCCCCAGTCACGGAGGCTCTCGGCGACGCGCTTCCAGCGGCCGTCCTTCGGCACGACGGCGCCGCCTTCACCCATGGTGATGTGGTGCGCGGGGTAGAAGCTCAGCGTCGCGAAGACGCCGTACGCGCCGGCCGGCTTGTCACCGACGCGCGCGCCGAGGGCGTCGCAGCAGTCTTCGACGAGGTAGAGGCCTTCCTTGTCGCACCACTCGGCCAGCTCGTCGGAGCGGTACGGGTTGCCCAGCGTGTGGGCCAGCACCACGGCGCGCGTCTTCTCGGTGCGCGCGGCCTTCACCGCCTCGGTGGTGGCGTTCAGCGTGCGCGCGTCGATGTCGACGAACACCGGTGTCCACCCGTTCTGGATGATGGGGTTCACCGTGGTGGGGAACCCGGCGGCCGCGGTGATGACCTCGTCGCCGGGTTGCAGGGGCTTCAGGTTCAGCGACGGCAGCATCTTCGCGCCGAGCGACGAGATGGCGACCAGGTTGGCCGACGAGCCGCTGTTCACCAGCAGCGCCACGTTCCGCTTGCCGAGGAGCGGCGCCAAGATGCCCTCGAACTCGCGCGCGAAGCGGCCCGCGGTGAGCCACATGTCGAGCGACGCGTCGATGAGGTTCACCAGGTCATCGGCGTCGAGCACCTTGGTGGTGACGGGCACGTAGGTCTGCCCGGGCACGAAGGGCGCCTGGTTCTTCGCGGCGTCGAAGTAACGACGTGACGCTTCGAGGATCTCTTTCCGCTGCTGACTGGCGCTCATGTTCAGCTCAACCCGTGCTGCTTGAAGTGTTCGAGGTACGCCTGCACCGTGGCCTTGAGGCCCTCGTCGAAGCCGAAGCGGGGCTTCCAGCCGAGCAGCTCCTTCGCCTTCTTGCTGTCGAGGCACTGCACGGGGATCTCGTTCGACGCCTGGTTCAGCACCGTGGGCTTCACGTCGGTGCGGCCCATCGTCGCCAGCACCTTGTTCACCACGTCGAGCACCGAGAGCCGCAGCCCGTACGAGAAGTTGAAGGCCTCGCCGGCCAGCTTCGGGTTCTTCTCCATCGCGTCGGCGAGCGTGAGGTACGCGTGGGCGCCGTCGGCCGCGAAGATGTAGTCGCGGATGAAGCTGCCATCGCTGCGGATGACGGGCGGGTTGCCGCGCGCCACGTCGCGGATGGTGCCGGGGATGATGCGCGAGAAGTTCAGGTCGCCCGGGCCGAAGAAGTTGCCGCAGCGGGTGACGCACACCGGCAGGCCGTAGCTGACGAAGTAGCTGCGCGAGATGAGGTCGGCGCAGCTCTTCGACACGTCGTACGGGTGCTCGCCCGCGAGCGGGAAGGTCTCGTCGTACGCGTTGCCCTTCAGGTTGCCGTAGGCCTTGTCAGACGACGCGATGATCACGCGCTTGACCAGCTTGCTGTGCACGCGCGCCGCTTCGAGCACGTTCCACGTGCCCTCGATGTTCGCCGCGAAGGTCGCGCGCGGCGAGCGGTTCGCGGTGCCGACGATGGTCTGCGCCGCGAGGTGGAAGACGGTGTCGATCTCGTACTCGTTGAGGGTGCGCTCGATGAGCTCGTAGTCCTCCACGGCGCCGCGCACGACGGTGACGCGCTTGTCGAGCTGCCAGTCAGGCGCCGACGAATAGAAGAGTGAACGGGGGACGCTGTCGCGAACCAGCGCGACGACGTCGGCGCCGCGCTCGACCAGCATACGGGTCAGGTGTGAACCGAGCAGCCCGGTGCCGCCGGTGATGAAGACTCTCATGCCGCGCGCATAGTGAAAGGCCGCGCGAATGCAAGCCCAGGGCTCAGCCCGCGCGCACCCACGGCGCTTTGCCGCTCGTCCACAGCTCCTGCAGGTAGTTCTTGTCGCGCAGCGTATCCATCGGGTGCCAGAAGCCCGGGTGCGTGAAGGCGCGGAGCTGCCCGTCGCGCGCCAGGCCCGACACCGGGTCGCGCTCGAGGATGCAGCTCTCGTCGGTCTTCAGGCGATCGCGGAATTGCTTCTTGAAGAAGAAGAAGCCGCCGTTGATGAGGCCCTGCGTCGCCTCCGGCTTCTCGGAGAACGAGAGCACCGAGTCGCCCTGCATCGCCAGCTCGCCGAAGCGCGCCATCGGCCGCACCGCCAGCACCGTGCCGGTCAGGCCGTGTTCCTGGTGGTAGGCGAACTCCGCCTTCAGGTCGGCGTCGCACACGCCGTCGCCGTAGGTCACGCCGAAGTCGTCGAACTTCTCGCCCGCCAGCGTCACCTCGTCGAAGGCGCGCGCCACGCGGCCGCCGGTCATCGTCGCTTCACCGGTGTCGATGACGCGCACCCGCCAGCGCTCCTGCGCGGTGGCCCGGCCCAGGGTCGAGGGCGAGCGATCGTGCGACTGGCGATGATCGATCTCCAGGTGGTTGGAGCGGAACTGGTAGTTGAGGAAGTAGTTCTTGATCTCCCAGGCGCGGTAGCCGGCGCAGATCACGAAGTCGTTGAACCCGAACGCGTAGTACCGCCGCATGATGTGCACGAGGATCGGCGTGTCGCCGATCTCCACCATGGGCTTGGGGCGCAGCGTCGTCTCCTCGGAGAGCCGCGTGCCGAGACCTCCGGCCAGAATGAAGATGGGGACCCGTGCGTGCTGGTTCATGGGTCACGCCCCTTAGCACCCTGCTTTTCAGCTGCGAGGCAGATAGCGACCGACGCGCGCCAGCAGCTCCGCGGGGAGCTTGGGGAGCATGTCGAAGAGCGGCCCCGAGGTGAGCGCGCCGGTGGGGCTGAGCACCGTGGCGACCGCGGGCCAGTTGGGCTGCGTCGGGTCGACCGGCACCACCCACGCCTCCGGGCCCTCGCGGTTGGCGAGCTGCGCGCGCAGCGTCGCCTCGTCGATCTCGTCGTTGCCCAGCACCCGACAGGGGATGTCGTAGGCCGCGAAGAGCGCCTTCCAATGCGGGAAGCCGAGGCCGGTGTTCTCGTCGCAGCCGAGGTACGCGCCGCCGAAGAACTTCTTCTGCGTGGCGCGGATCGACGCGTAGCCACCGTTCTCCATCAGGAAGATCTTGATGGGCAGCCGGTGGCGCTTGACCATCCCCAGCTCCTGGAGGTTCTGGGAGAAGCCGCCTTCACCCTCGGTGAGCACGATGCGCTTTCCCGGCCGCGCGAACGCCGCGCCGATGGCCGTCGCCAGCCCGTAGCCCATGCTGGCGTGCGCCGCGCTGGTGGTGGCCAGCTGGCCGGGCGCGATCTCGTAGTTCTGCAGCGCGCCGGTGAAGCTGCCGCCGCTCGAACACAGCGCCAGCACATCGTCGGGGCGCGTCGCGCGCGAGAGGTTCCCGAGGAACTGGAAGGAGTTGATGAACTCCGGCGCGCTGACGTTCGCGGGCTCGAGCACCGGCACCAGCGCGCGCACCTCGCGCACGTAGTCGCCCCAACCCTCGGCGTCGCGCCAGCGCAACCCGGCGACGAGCGCCTTGAGCGTCGGGTCGGCGGAGGCCAGCACCTTGTGGCTCGCCGGCGGGCCTTCGCGATCGAGCTCCACCTGCGAGGGGAAGACGTGCACCAGCTTCGCGGTGGGTGCGTACTGCTGGTAGTTGAAGCCGGTCTGCTGAAGGTCCAGCTGGGCGCCGAGCGCGATGACCACGTCGGCCTGCGCCAGCACGAGGTTCGCGGCGCGTTGGCCACCCCACGTGCCGGGCCGCCCCGCGAAGATCTTCGAAGCGGTCGGGACGCGATCGATGGCGCTGGTGGTGGTCGCGACGGGGAGTCCCGCCGCCTCCAGCGCGGGCAGCACCTCGCGCGCGAGCTGGCGCGAGACGAGGCCACCCAGCAGCAGCAGCGGCCGCTTCGCCTGGTTGAGGAGCTCGGTGATGGTGTTGAGCGTCCCCGCCTCGGGCGCGAGCTCCAGCACGGGCGGCGTCGCCGGGCCGGCTTCGAGCGCGACCGGGTCGACCTTCGCGCCCTGCACATCGAGGCACACCTCGACCAATACCGGGCCGGGGTGGGGCCCGCGGGCGCTCTCCACCATCGAGACGAAGCGCTCGCGTGAGATCGGCGCGCGCAGACACTCGCTGTGCACGGTGATGGGCTTGCAGATCGCGGTGCCGTCGATCTCCTGCACGCCGCGCTGCCGTTGCGGCGGCTGGAGCAGGTCGGTCGACTTCACCTGACCCGCGATGACCAGCAGCTCGCGGTGCTCGACGAACGCGCCGCCGATGGCGGTGACGATGTTGGTGAGCCCGGGGCCGGTGGTCACCAGCGCGAAGGCGCGCTTGTCAGGCGTGCTCTGGTTGAAGTGCTCGGCGCAGATGCCCGCCGCCACCTCGTGCACCACGGGGATGCACTCAAACCGGCTCCGCACCCCGTCGAGCAGGTGCATGATGCCGCCGCCCGCGACGAAGAAGCAGTGCGTGTAGCCCAGCTCGACGAGCCACTTTCCCAACAGGTCTGCGTATTTCATGGTGCAGGGTCGAACACGAGGTAGCCGCCGCCGGGCACCGCGCTCAGGTCTCCGCTGAACTCCGGGAGCGTCGCCGAGGTGAAGACCTCACCGAGCGGATCGGCGAGGAAGGCGTTCTTGCGGTTGACCGGCCGGGGCTCGCCGTCGATGAGCGCGCAGCGCTGGCACTCGGTCGACACCGCGGTGCGCCGCTGGAAGGTCCACCCCGCGATGGTCTTGGGCTTCTCGTCGACGATGCGCGGGAACGACGCGGGGTCGAGCGTCTGGTGGTGCTGCTTGCCTTCGTAGGCGGTGCCCGCGCGGCCGTACGCATCGGCGAGGCGCACGAGGTCGCCCTTGAGCACCGGGGTCTCGATCTCCAGCACCCACGTGCCCGGCGCCACCGCGCGCGTGGAGTGGAACACCTTGGGGTGGAAGACGATGACGTCGCCGGGCCCGAGGCGGTAGTCGCCGTCGAGCGTGCGGCACACCGCCGCGCCCGAGAGCACCACCAGCGAGGTCTTCTTGATGACGTGGCAGTGGGTGCTGGTCGCGCGGTCTTGCGAGATGCTCAACAGCCAACCGGCGGAGCGCGGCGTCTCGAAGAAGAGGTACTCGAAGCCCCACGGCTTGTTGACGATGACCTGTGAGTAGTCTTCGGCGCGCGGCGGCGCCTCGACGGTCTTCGCGCGCGAGAGGTTCGCGAAGTCAGACGCCGAGGTGAAGATTCGACGCACCGTCATTTGGAGGCCTTCGCCTCGTAGGCCTTCAAGGTGGCCGCCATCCACCCCGGGCAGTCGCGGTAGTGCTGCGCGGTGATGATGTTGCCGTCGGTGACGACGGGTTCGTCGATGTAGCTGGCGCCCGCGTTGCGGAGGTCGTCGGCGCAGCCCTGGTACGAGGTCGCGCGCTTGCCCTTGAGCACGCCCGCCGACACCAGCACCCACGGGCCGTGGCAGATGGAGGTGACGATGGCCCCGCGCGCCGCCGCGGTCTTCACGCAGTCGACGATCTTCTTCACCTGACGCAGGCGATCGGGGCACTCGTAGCCGCCGGGCACCACCACGATGGCGTAGTCGGGCTCGTTGAACGCCGCGAGCGTGAGGTTGGGCTTGATGGGGATGCCGTACTTGCCCTCGACCGGGCCGTCGGAGTGGGTGACCACGTCGACCTGAAAGCCTGCTTCCTGGAGGCGGTAGTACGCGTACCAGTATTCGTGATCTTCAACTCCGGGAGCCGCAAAGATGAGCGCCTTGGCCATAGTGCCGACCGACTAGTTCAACTCATCTCGCGGTGCCAAGTGCTGATATGGACGCGCCCGCATGCGGCACGTCCTCATCACTGACTACGTCGAACCACCCGCCGAGTTCGAGCGACGCGCGCTGGGTGAGGGCTTCGAGCTCGACTTCCTCCATCACGCGAAGCCCGAAGAGCAGGCCGCGATGCTCAAGCGCGCGGAGGCCATCGCGGTGTGGCACCACCACATCGACGCCGCGTTCCTCGAACAGACCCCGAACTTGAAGCTCATCGTTCGCTACGGGGTGGGCTTCGACAACGTCGACGCGAAGGCCTGCGCCGAGCGCAAGGTCGTCTTCTGCAACAACCCCGATTACGGCGTGCACGAGGTCAGCGACACCGCGCTGGCCTTCATCCTCGCGGCGAACCGGCGCTTCATGTCGTACGCGGCGCTGGCGTTCGAATCGACGAAGAACTGGCAAGAGCGCGTCTTCCCCGAGGTGCGGCGGATGACGCAGTTCCGCGTGGGCGTGGTGGGCGCGGGCCGCATCGGCGGCATGGTGGCGCTCAAGCTGCGCGCGCTCGGCGCCGACGTCACCATCTTCGATCCCTACCAGCCGGCGGGCATCGAGAAGATGCTGGGCGTGAAGCGCGTGGGCTCGTTGCTCGAGCTCGCGGCGCGCAGCGACGTGCTGACGTTGCACTGCCCGCTGAACCAGGAGACGCGCGGGCTCCTCAACCTCGAGGTGCTGGCGGCGCTGCCGCAGGGCGCGAGCATCGTGAACACGGCGCGCGGCGCGGTGGTGGCCTGCGTCGACGAGTGCTTCGCCGCGGTGGAGCAGGGCAAGCTCTACGGCCTCTACCTCGACGTGCTGCCCGACGAGCCGCCGAAGCCGGGCACCGCGGTGCACGACTACGTCACTGGGCGCCGCTACGGGCAGCTGCGCGATCGCATCGTGATCACCCCGCACACCGCCTACCACTCGCGCGACGCGGCCGAGGAGATGCGGCACAACGTGGGCGCGATGATCCGCGACTTCTTCCAGCGCGGGCTCGTCCGCAACCGAATCGCTTAAGGGGCTTTGTCACTCATGAGTTCAGTTCTCGAGAACACGACCGCGGTGATCCTCTGCGGTGGGCGCGGCATGCAGGTGGAGGGGCGCAGCCAGCCAGTGCCCAAGGCGCTGGTGAAGGTCGGCGGGCGCGCGTTGGTGTGGCACGTGATGCGGCGCTTCTCGATGTACGGCGTGCGGCGCTTCGTGCTCGCGCTGGGCTCGGGCGGCGAGGAGATCCGCGAGTACTTCATCCGCTTCGCGGAGCACCAGTTCGACCTCAAGCTGAACCAGCGCGACGGCAGCCGGCAGGTGCTGGGCCACGGCAACGAGCTCGACTGGGAGATCACCTTCGTGAACACCGGCGAGCGCGCCGGCACCGGTGCGCGGGTGGCGCGGTGCCAGCAGCACCTCCCCAACGCGCCGTTCTTCGTGACCTACGCCGACTGCCTCTCGAACATCGACCTCGAGGCGGTGGCGCGCGCGCACGCGGCGAACAAGCGCGTGGCGACGGTGACGGGCGTGAAGCCGGTCTTCCGCTACGGCGAGTTCCAGTTCGAGTCGGGTGAGGTCACCGCGTTCTCGTCGACCTCGCGGGTGAGCGGCGCGAGCGGCTACCTCAACGGTGGCTACATGATGTTCAACCCGGAGATCACCCGGTACCTCGACGTGATGGACGAGTGCGTCATCGAGGGCGCGGTGTTCTCGAAGCTGGTGGCGGAGCGCCAGCTCGCGCTGCACCCGCACGACGGCTTCTGGTACGCGGTCGACACGCAGCGCGACCTCACGTTCCTCGAGCAGCGTTGGCTCTCGAACGAGAGCGACTGGCTGCACTTCTAGGAACGGGGGCCCGATGTTCAAGCGACAAGAGGCGGGTGGCTTCGCCGCGGTGGGCGCGCTGCTCGCCGCGTTCTCCATCGGGCAGGCGGTGCAGGCGTCGAACGGCGCGGGCAGCCCCGACGCGCTCCGCTTTCTCGGCGTGGCGTTGGCGCTGTTGCTGGGGGCGCTCTTCTTCGGACGCCGCTGGGTGCAGCTGCCGGCGTGGTTCGGCTCGGCGCTGTTCGCGGTCGGCCTGGCGTGCGTCGCGTGGCAGGTGCGGCAGCTGCTCTCGGGGCCGCCGGCCATCTACCTCCGCGGCGCCTCGATGTTCGACTTCCTCTCGCGCGCGGCGGTGCTGGCGGTGTTGGCCGCGTCGTTGCCGGGAGAGAAGCCGGTGCTGGGTCGCTGGCACGCGCCGTTGACGGTCGCCGCCTTCTGGTGGACCGCCACGTGGATTCTCAAGTTCTCGCCGGACCCGCTCATCGACGTCTTCACCGAGACGAACGAGGCGATCGCGCAGCTGAAGCTGGGCCTCACGCCGTACGACATGAAGTTCCGCAACATCTACCACCACACGCTCTGGTACGGCGCCGGCGCCGACAACGACTGGATCTACGGCGGCTACCCGTACCCGCCGGTGAGCTTGATGTTCTCGATGGTGGGCTCGTTCTTCGGTGACGTGCGGTGGGCGAACCTCGCGGCGCTGGCGATCGCACCGCTCGCCTTCGTGCTGGGCAAGGGCCGCTACGGCGCGCTCGCGGCCGCGTTGTTCCTCTCGACGCCGCGGGTCTTCTTCATGCTCGAGCAGGCGTGGACCGACGTGTTCCTCATCGCGACCATCGCGCTGACATTGTGGTGCGCGGTGCGCTTCCCCAAGGCGACGCCGTTCGCGCTCGGGCTGGCGATCAGCACCAAGCAGTACATGATCTTCCTCCTCCCGCTGGTGCCGATGCTCTTCGACGAGAAGTGGAGCCGCCGCGAGATGCTGGTGTTCGTCGGCAAGGTCGCGGCGACGGGGTTGCTCATCAACCTCCCGTTGTTCGTGATGGGGCCGGGCGCGTTCATCAAGGCGCTCGCGGGCGGTGACTTCCCCTTCCGCACCGAAGCGCTCAGCTTCCTCTCGGCGACGGCCGTGAATGGTCAGCCCATCTGGCCGGTGTGGATCCAGCTCCCGCTGATGCTCACCGTGATGGCGCTCGCCTGGTGGAAGGGCCCGCGTGGCCCGGTGGGCTTCGCGCTCGCCGCCGCTGCGATGATCTGCACCTTCTTCGCGTTCTCGAAGCACGCGTTCTGCAACCACCACTTCCTCACGCTGGGGCTGGCGTGCACCGCGCTGGCGTTCTTCGGCGTGGAGCCGCCCGCGACTCCCGCGTCACGGAAGGCGTAGGAACGCGCTGTCTTGCAGCGGCGAGACGGCCACCACCGTCGCGCCCGCCTGCTGAAACTGCGCCAGCGCCCGCGGCCCGCCATACGGGCGCAGGTTCACGTAGATCGCCTCGAAGCCGTTGCGCCGCAGCGTGGAGAACATCTCCGGCAGCGGCAGGTTCGCCGTGTCGAGTTTGAACTTCGCGTTGGGGCGGCCCTTGATGTCGCCGTGCGAGAAGACGAAGTCCTTCGCGAAGAAGTACGGGCGGAACATCTCGTACGAGTCGGTGCCTTTCTCCCACGCCTCGGGGAAGTCGACGGCCGGCAGGCAGAAGATGTGCGCGCCCGCCGGGAGCTGCTGCTCCGCCGCCGCGACCAGCGCCTTGTCTGACTCGTAGACCGCGAGGTGCCCGTTGTCGGCGCCCACCACCACGGTGCCGATCGACTGCTCCCACACGCCGGCGATCGACAGCAACACCGCCAGCACCCAGCGCCCGGCTTCCGGCAGCCGCCGCGTCACCCGGGGGAACGCCCACGCCAGGAACAGCAGCACGTACGTCAGCACCACGATCGACGCGCGGTTCACGCTGCGGAACGCGGTGAAGCCGAGGAGCCCGGTGATGCTGTTGAGCCCTCCGACGGTGTTGAGGCTGGTGATGAGCCAGCCCATCAACCCCCACACCACGGGGAAGCCGCCCTTGCCGCGCGCGAGGCGCACCAGCATCACGCCCATCAACCCGAACCACGCGATGATGCCGATGACCCCGAAGTACGGGTGCGGCGCTTCACCGCGCGTCACCGCCTCGGCGTTCGCGCGATCGGCCAATGCGGAGCGCAGCGGGTCAGACCCGGCGCCCAACGCGGGCGCGATGAAGTTCACCGGCTTGAGCGCGAACATCTCGAGCCCCTTCGGGTCGCGCGCCACCGCCCAGTCGTTGGTGCCCTCGCGGCGCCAGTACATCAACGAGTCGAGCTCCATCGAGATGCTGCCCAGCACGCCGATGGTGCCCAGCACCGCGATGACCTTCCAGCGCCGCAGCCCGAACTTCGCCAGCGACGCGAGCACCGCGGTCACCAGCATCTGCGCGGTGAAGTACACGAAGTAGATGGTCGCCCACGACGCGGTCAGCACCACCACGCACGCGGCCTTCATCTTCTTCGAGCGCAGCTCCAGGCCCTTGCGGCTGTTGAGCCAGGCGGCCACCAACACCACCGCGGGGAAGAAGAAATAGAACGTCAGCGCGAAGTGGTGGACCGTGCGCGCGTCGAGGAACGACGAGAGGCCATAGAGGTTCGCCGCGAGGAACGCGCCGGGCCGGCTGAGGTGGAACCTCCGCGCCACGAAGAACATCGTCAGCGCCGCCGAGAGCGCCGCCAGCGCGTAGAAGATGTTGATGGCGCCGAAGACGCCCACCACGCGCGCGAAGGTGCCCACCACGAAGTACAGCCAGTCTTCGTGCACGGGGAAGTCGTCCCAATGCGCGACGTACGGCGCCCCCAGCGAGGGGATGTCTTTGCTGAAGAAGGGCAGGTACTCGCCGCGCTTCGCCGCCGTGACGCTGGCCGCGGTGAACTGCGCGTCGCCGCGGTAGGTCATCGTCGAGAGCAACGGCTGCCCGTCGGTGAAGTGGTTGATGCGCGCCCACTGGGCCAGCACCAGCACCGACAGCGCCACCGCCGCGAGGAGATCTCGTCGCTTCACGAGCGACAGCCGGGAGAGGAACGCCCAACGCATGGGGCGCTTCTTCGCACCTCGGTCGCGAATGCACCGGCAAATTCGTGAGCGGCGCAGAGGCAGTCGTGGCGCGCGGCGTGAGCGCTCTGTAGCGTGCCGCGCCCGATGCGATGGTCGACTTTGCGGAGAAGGTGGCGGCCGGAGCTCCCTGCGGTGTTGCTGACAGCGGTGTTGGCCGCGGTCGCCTGGGGCGCCGTCTGGCACATCGGCCCGACCGGCCTCGCGAGTCAGCCCGTCGGCTACGAGTGGGACGGCCTCTACACGCTGGGCGTCACCAAGGCCTACGGCGATCGCGGCCTCTCGTCGCTGTGGAACGCGCCCATCCACTGGCTCGGCGCGCCGTACGAAGCGGAGTGGGGCGACCTCCCGTTCGAAGACGTGCTGTTCTTCTCGATGGGCATGGTGGCGCGCGTGGTGGGCGCCGTCGCCTCGGTGAACCTCGCGTACCTGATGGCGGCGGTGCTGGCGGCGGTGGCGATGTTCATCGCTGCGCGGCGGCTGCGCGTGGCGCGCTCGTTGTCGGTGCTGTTGGGGCTCCTCTTCGGGCTCTCGCCGTTCCTCCTGTTCCGCGGCACGTGGCATCTCACCGTGGCGCTCTATTGGCCGATGCCGTTGTGGGCGCTGATCTGGGCGTGGGCGTCATCGCGGCGCGGCCTCAAGGTGGGTGAGCCGGCGTTCTGGTTCGCGGTCGCGGTAGCCGTCGTCACCGCGACGATGAGCCCGTACTACTTGAACTTCCTCCTGCAGGTGCTGGGGCTGGTGGGCGTGGTTCAACTCGCCAGCCGTCGGTGGAGGGCAGCGTTGGCCAGCGTCCTCGTCGCGGTCGCCGGCGCGTCGGTGTTCGCGCTCACCTTCCTCGACAACGTGCTCTACGCCCGAGGCCACGGCCCCAACACCACGGCCATCAACCGCAACGTGGGCGAGACGCTGCTGTATGGGCTGCGACCGCTCGAGCTGTTGTGGCCGAGCAACCTCCACCGCTTCGATCTCTTCGCCGCGGCGGGCGCGAAGTACGCCTCGTCAGCGCCGGTGGTGGGCGAGTTCCCCTCGAACTATCTCGGGGTGTTGCCCGGCCTCGCGTTCATCGCGCTCGTGGTGGCCGGCGTCGGCGGGAGCTGGTGGCGCGCCCAGCGCGGCGCCGCGACGCGCTTCTTCCCCATCGTGGTGTGGCTCATCTTCGTCTCCATGGGCGGCGGGCTGATGCAGGCGCTGCAGATGATCGTGAACCGCGTCGCCTTCCGCTCCAACAACCGCGTCAGCATCGTGCTGGCGGGCCTCGCGCTGTTGTACGCGGGCCGGCTGTTGACCCGCTGGTGGAGCCGCGTCGAACGCCGCGCGCCCGCGCAGGCCTGGGCGATGGCCGCGGGGCTGGCGCTCTTCGGCGTGTGGGAGCAGGCGCCCGATTTGAGCAAACGCAACGTCGACGTCGGCGGCATGCGCGCCACCGGCCGAGACTACTGGAAGGGCCGCGAGCAGTGGGTGCAGCGCGCGGCGTCTGACGAGAAGCTGGTAGCCGCGCTCGAGGCCGCGCTCCCGGAGGACACCGCGGTCTTCCAGCTGCCGGTCTACAACTTCCCCGAGACGGGGCAGGTCGGCGGGTTGGGCGACTACGAGCCGTTCCGCCTCTACGTGCACTCGCACCGCAAGCTGCGCTTCAACTACGGCAACGTGAAGGGCCGCCCTGAAGCGAACTGGCAACGGCAGATCGCCGGCGAGCCGCCCGACGCGATGATGCGCGACCTCGCCGCGAAGGGCTTCGGCGCGATCGTGTTCGATCAGCGCGTGTTCCCTCCCGAGACGGCGCAGCGGGCGATCGACACGTTCTCGCAGGGCGCGCCGGAGCGCGTGCTGCGCGCCGAGGCGGGTGATCTCGTCGCGATCCTCTTGCCTCGTTGAGCCGTCTGAAGGAGCTCGCCCCATGAAGCGCGTCGCCGAAGAAGATCTCCGTCACATCGTCACCTGGTGCCCGAGCCTCCCCGCGCTGCGCGGCGCGCGGCTCTTCATCACCGGCGGCACCGGCTTCTTCGGCAAGTGGCTGCTCGAGGGGCTGGTGTACGCGAACCAACAGCTCGATCTCGGGCTCGAGGTGACGGTGCTCTCGCGCAACCCCGACGCGTTCCTGCAGGAGGCGCCGTGGCTCTCGCCCACGGTGCGCTTCGTGCGCGGCGACGTGCGCACGCTGGCGCCCGACGGCGCGCCGTACACGCACGTCATCGCGGGCGCGACGGCCGCCAGCCCGGTGCTGAACGAGGGCGCGCCGCTGGAGATGTTCGAGACCATCGTCGATGGCACCCGCCGCACGCTCGACTTCGCGCGCGCCGCCGGAGCGCAGCGGTTGCTCTTCGTCAGCTCCGGCGCGGTGTACGGCCGCCAGCCCTCGGAGCTGACGCACGTGCCCGAGAGCTACGCCGGCGCGCCCGACGCGCTGTCTCCGGCGGCGGCCTACGGCGAAGGGAAGCGGGTCGGCGAGTTCCTCTGCGCGCAGGCGTCGACGGGCGGGCTGTCGACCAGCGTCGCGCGGTGCTTCGCCTTCGTGGGGCCGCACCTGCCGCTCGACACGCACTTCGCCATCGGGAACTTCCTCCGCGATGCGCTCGCCGGCCGCGACATCATCATCAAGGGCGACGGTACGCCGATGCGCTCGTACCTCTACGCGAGCGATCTCGTGGTGTGGCTGCTGCACCTGCTGTGCGCGGGTGAGAACCGCGCGGCGTACAACGTGGGCTCCGGTGAAGATCTGAGCATCGCGCAGCTCGCGGGCGTCATCGCGAAGCGCTACGGCCGTCAGGTGCAGGTGCTGGGCACGCCCGACCCGGCGAAGCCGCGCGAGCGCTACGTGCCCGACGTGTCGAAGGCGCGCGTGCAGCTCGGGCTGGAGCCCCGGGTCGCGCTCGAAACGGCGATTGAAAAAACCGCGCGCTTTTACGCCCCCTGACCTAGAGCCCGCCGCATGGCCTTCATCAGCATTGTCACGCCCTGCTTCAACGAAGAGGGCAACGTCGTGGAGCTGCACGAGCAGATCAAAGCGGTGATGGCCGGGCTCCCGCACACGTACGAGCACATCTTCATCGACAACGCCTCGCGTGACGGCACGCCCGCGTTGCTGCGCGAGCTCGCGGCGAAAGACCCGGAGCACGTGCGCGTCATCTTCAACAACCGCAACTTCGGGCACATCCGCTCGCCGTATTACGGGATGCTCCAGGGCGAGGGCGACTGCGTGATCATGCTCGCCAGCGATCTGCAAGACCCGCCGGCCCTCATCCCCGAGTTCATCAAGAAGTGGGAGGAGGGCGCGAAGGCGGTGATGGGCGTGAAGACCGAGAGCGAAGAGACCTTCGCGATGTGGATGGTGCGGAAGTTCTATTACGACTTCATCTCGCGCATCGCCGACGTGTCGCTGGTGAAGAACGCCACCGGGTTCGGGCTGTACGATCGCCAGGTCATCCTCGAGCTGCGGAAGCTCGACGAGCCGTACCCGTACTTCCGCGGCCTCATCTCCGACCTCGGCTTCACGCCGGCGATCGTCACCTACAAGCAGCCGCTGCGGAAGCGCGGCATCACCAGCAACAACTTCTACACGCTCTTCGACATGGCGATGCTCGGCATCACCAACCACTCGAAGGTGCCGCTGCGGCTGGCGACGATGTCGGGCTTCGCGTGCGCGATGCTCAGCTTCCTGGTGGGCCTCGGCTACCTGATCGCCAAGCTCATCTGGTGGAACACGTTCTCGTTCGGGCTCGCGCCGCTGGTGGTGGGGCTCTTCTTCACCGCGTCGGTGCAGCTCTTCTTCATCGGCATCATTGGCGAGTACGTCGGCTCGGTGCACACCCAGGTGCTCAAGCGCCCGCTGGTGGTCGAGCGCGAGCGCCTCAACTTCCCTCGTAGCGAGGGAGCCGGTCGGTCAGCTCCGCGAGGCTGAGCGCGGCGGCGTCTTTCTTCGAGAGCTGCGGCGCCTGGAGGGGCCAGGCGATGCCGAGGGCCGGGTCGTCCCACCGCACCGAGAGCTCGTGCGCCGGCGCGTACAGCTGGGTGCACTTGTAGACGAAGTCGGCCTCGTCGCTCAGCACGCAGAAGCCGTGCGCGAACCCGGGGGGGATCCACAGCTGCTGCTTGTTCGACTCCGAGAGCTCGCAGCCGAACCAGCGCCCGAAGTGCGGAGAGCCGACGCGCACGTCGACGGCGACGTCGTACACCGCGCCGCGCATGACGCTGACCAGCTTGCCCTGCGCGTTGGGGTGCTGCAGGTGCAGCCCGCGCAAGATGCCCTTCGCGGAGCGGCTCCAGTTGTCCTGCACGAAGGGGCCGCCGATGCCCGCCTCGGCATAGCGGGCCGCGCTGAACGTCTCGAGGAAGAAGCCGCGCGCGTCGCCGAACACCTTCGGCGTCACCCGCTTCACGCCGGGGAGGGGCGTCTCGTCGATGTTCACGACTTCTTCCCGAGCAGCGACAGCAGGTACTGGCCGTAGTCGTTCTTCTTCATCGGCTGCGCCAACGCCTCCAGCTGCGCGTCGTCGATGTACTTCATGCGCCAGCAGATCTCCTCGAGGCACGCCACCTTGAGGCCGGTGCGCGACTCGATGACGTGGATGAACTGCGAGGCCTCCATCAGCGAGGCGTGCGTGCCGGTGTCGAGCCACGCGAAGCCGCGCGACATCACCTCCACGTGGAGGTCGCCGCGCTTCAAGTACGCGTCGTTGACGCTGGTGATCTCCAGCTCGCCGCGCGCCGAGGGCTTCACCTCGCTGGCGATGCGCACCACGTCGTTGTCGTAGAAATACAGCCCGGTGACGGCGTAGTTCGACTTCGGTTTCTTCGGCTTCTCCTCGATGGAGAGCGCCTTGCCGGTCGAATCGAGCTCCACCACACCGTAGCGCTCGGGGTCGTGCACCTGGTACCCGAACACCGTCGCGCCCTTCGTGGTCTTCGCCGCGCGCTGCAGCAGCGTCGAGAAGCCCTCGCCGAAGAAGATGTTGTCGCCCAGCACCAGCGCGCACGGGTCGTCGCCGATGAACTGCTTGCCGATGATGAAGGCCTGCGCGAGGCCGTCGGGGCTGGGCTGCTCCGCGTACGAGAACGACACGCCCCACTGAGAGCCGTCGCCCAGCAGCTCGCGGAAGCGCGGCAGGTCGACCGGCGTGGAGATGATCAGGATCTCGCGGATGCCCGCCAGCAGCAGGGTGCTGATGGGGTAGTAGACCATCGGCTTGTCGTGGATCGGCAGGAGCTGCTTCGAGACCACGCGCGTCAGCGGGTACAGCCGGGTGCCGGAGCCGCCCGCGAGAACGATGCCCTTCATGACTCTCCCTTGTATTCGGCGTGCAGCTGCTCGAGCGCCTGCGCCACCGTCCACGGCGTGGCCTCGAGGGTGTTGGTGCTCTGGGTGACGATGAGGCCGCTCTTCGCCGGGCGTGGGCTCGGCAGGCGAACGTCGGCCATGCGCGAGGGCTTGATGAGCGCCGGGTCGAAGCCGAAGCGCGCGCAGAGGCGCTTGCCGAACTCCACGCGGTCGGTCACCTCGGCGCCGCAGGTGTGCCAGAGGCCCGGGAGTCTCCGCGCGGCGATCTCCGCCAGCATCGCGGCGACGTTGGTCGCGTGGCTGGTCGACACCCACTGGTCAGAGAACAGGTTCACGCTCTTGCCGGCGGCGAAGCTCGACAACAGCCAGGTGCCGAAGTTGTTCTTGCCGGTCGACGGCCAGCCGTACACGACCGCGGTGCGCGCGATGGCCCACGCGCTCGCCGGGAGCAGCGCCTTGACCGCCAGCTCGCCCGCGAACTTGGTGATCGCGTACACGCCGCGCGGGTTCGGCGTCGCGTCGACGTCGTAGGGGCCCGCGTCGCCGTCGAACACGTAGTCGGTCGAGACGTGCAGCATGAAGCTGCCCAGCTCCCGTGCCGCGCGGGCGAGTGTAGCGGGCGCTTCGGCGTTCGCCGCCCACGCGCCCGAAGGGTCTTTCTCGCAGCCGTCGACGTCGGTCATCGCCGCGGGGTTGATGAACACCTGCGGCATGGTGGCGCGCGCCGCAGTGGCCACGGCCTGCGCGTCGGTGAGATCGACCGAGACGTACTT
>CAMLFP010000031.1 GCA_946479335.1 uncultured Archangium sp. | reverse complement strand
CAGCGAACGTGGTGCGCTGTTTCAAGCTCGCGGAGCGGGGGCGGTTTGAGCCCGCTTGGCGAGCTCAAGTCGCCCTGCCTCGCCGAAGCTCAGCTCACGCCGCCCACTCGGCCAACGCCCACAGCGGGAAGTAGTGCCGGTAGTTGTCGTAGTTGATGAGGCAGGTGCGGTTGAAGACGCCGACCAGCGGCTCCCGCGCCCATGAGCCGTCGGCTTCCTGCCGGCTCATCAAGAACTGCGCGGCGCGGTTCATCGCTTCGACGTCGGTGCAGCCGCCGCGCTTGAGCGAGAGCAACGCCCACGCGCTCTGCACCACCTGCCCGCGCTCGGCCTCGAGCCACCGGCGCTCGCGGCACGTGTCGCCGGCCTCACCCCACGAGCCATCGTCGCGCTGCTTCTTCAGCAAGAAGTCACACGCCCGCGCGATGGCGTTGTCGCGCGGGCCGCGGCCCATCGCCTGCAGCGCCGTCACGGCGAAGAAGGTGCCGTACGTGAAGCACACCGCCCACGCGCCCTCGAAGCTGCCGTCGGGGCGTTGCGCGTTGCGCAGGAACTGCTCGGCCTTGCGGAGCGCCGGGTCGATGACGTCGTCGAACTCACCGGGGAAGCGTTTCTTCGCGGTCACCAGCGCCTGCACGCAGGCCGAGGTGCACTCCACGAATGACACGTCGACCATGATGTCGCCGAACACCTGGCTCGGGTTGAGCACCTCGAGCCACGACCCCGCGCGCTGCTTCTCGTAGCTGGCCCAGCCGCCATCGTCGTTCTGCCACGAGAGGATCAACTTCACCGATTCACGCAGCAGCTCGACGGGGATGGCCTCGGTGAAGCCGCGCGGCTCCAGCATCACCGCCGCCTTGAAGCCCTCGCTGGTGCAGTCGGTGATGGGCCAGCCGTGCGCGCGCGTGCTGAAGGGCCAGCCGCCGCGGCTCGCGTGGCGGTAGTGCGCCTCGGCCTCCGGCACATCTTCGAGGATCTGGTTGTCGCGAATGAACGCATGCGCGCGCTCGAGCATCGGCGCGAAGCGCGGGTCGGCCGCGACCGGAGACGCCAACAGCGCCTGCACGGTGAACGCCGTGTCCCACAGCTCGCTCGAGTTGTAGCCCTGGAACTTGAGGCCATCGTGGCCGTCCCACAGGTACGCCTCGTTGGCGGCCAGCTTGCGCTCCAGCTCCGCGCGACCTTCCGGCCCGCGGAACAGGTGCACGAAGGCGTTGAGCACCGCGTTCACCGGCCCGATGTCGAGGAACGACGTCACCTCGTCTTCGAACTGGATGTGCTCCAGGCACTCGGCGAGCGCGCGCTTGCGCAGCGGCTTGAAGGGCACGGCCTCCGCGGCGTCGAGCGCGGCGTTGGTCGCCTTGAGGCCCTGCGTCGGCGCGCGGTATTCGTCATTCTTGAGCACCGTGTCGCGGTGCTCCTTCCAGCGGATCTGGCTCCACTTGCCGGCGTAGAGCTCTTCGCGCAGCGCGACGATGAGCGCGTCGGGCTTCATCGTGGAGCGCGAGCCGTAGAGCCACGCCATCGGCAGGTACACCTGGCGCGCGTGGCACCACATGCGGCCGGGGTGCATCGGCGCCGACTTCGGCAGCAGCCACAGCTCCGGCGACACGGGGTGGATGCCGTCCCACTCGTAGAGGCCCAGCAGACACAACGTGAACTTGCCCCACGACGCGGCGCCCAGCGGCGAGCCGTTCGCGTGGATCCACTCGCGCATCTTCACCATGCGCGCGTCGTCAGCCGGCGCGCCGAGGATGCGCAGCGACACGTACGAGAGCGCGGTGGTGAACATCATGCCTTCGGTCGCTTCGGCGTGGAGCCCGATGGAGCCGTCGGCGCGCTGCACGTTGAAGAAGTACGTGCGCATCCGCTCCGCGGCGTGCGCGTCGGGGAGCCGGTTCGCCGCGTGACAGAGCGCCACGTGCATCGGCAGCAGGAACATCGGCCCGCCGTAGTCACCCTTCCAGCTGCCCGACGCGTCTTGCAGGCGCGCGAGGTTCTCGAAGGCGCGCTCCATCGACTTCATCGCGGAGGCGTGCAGCTCCGTGGCTGAATCCAGCTTCAAGGCAGTGCTCATGGGGGTGCTCCTTCAGGCGGTGGCGCGCAGCATCGACGCGCCGGTCTCGAGCGTGGAGGTGAGCTCGCCCAGCAGGCGCGCGACCTCCTGCCGCGACACCTTGGTGCCCGGGCCGCCGGCCTCGAGCGCCTTGAGCGCCGCGCGGGCCAGCATCACCGAGATGCCGGTGAAGCCCAGGTAGCCGCTCGGCGCGCCGCCGCGCTGGAGCGCGTCGATGTATCGGCTCGCGCCGTCGAGATCCTTCCGGGCGAGCGCGATGATCTCCCCGCGGGTGACGTTGCGCGGGAGGTACACGCGGCCGTCCTTCGCGTCGTCGCCGGAGTCCTTCAAGATGTTCACCAGCTGCAGGCCCTCGCCGAACGCGATGGCGTTGCCGGTGAGCGCCTCGCCGACCTGCGCGAGTTGCGGCGAGTCGTTGAGGAAGAGGTCGGTGAGCAGCTCGCCCACGATGCCCGCCACGATGTAGCAGTAGTGCTGCAGCTCCGGCACGGTGGCCAGCTCGAGGTTGCCGCGCTCGTCGGCGCGCGCCACCACCTCGGCCATGCCCTCCGCCGTGCGCACCGCGTGCTTGATGAGGATGGCGCGGGCCGACGGCGTGAACTCCTCCAGCACGCGCACCACGCCGGGCGTCACGCCGAGCAGCTCCAGGTAGCCCGCGTGCGTCACCGGCGGGTTCTGGAGCCACTTCGCGGTGAGCGCCTCGAGGCGCGCGAGGTCGTAGTCCTTCAGCGCCGCGGAGAAGTCGTGCAGCGCCGCGATGCGCTCGGTGCGCGGCCACGCCGTCGCGTCTTCGAAGGTGTCCGCCACGCGGAAGAGGAGATACGCCACCGTCACCTCGCGACGCGTCGGCTCCGGCAACATGGGGATGGCCAGCGCGAAGGTACGGCTCGTCTTTTCCAGCAGCGCATCGAGGTCGAGCGACATGTCGGTGGCACTACTCACCAGCTCCAAATCAATGCAAACAATTCACACCGACGCGCGTCATTGACTGGCGTTTGTTATGGGCTGACGCTCGTAAAACTCTGCATTTGTCAGCAAGTGGGCATTCACTTTCAACTCTGCACAAGCCGCGTTACTGCTGCGCCCGCAATGCACAACGACATCCTCATCGTGGGTGGAGGGTTCGCCGGTATGGCGTGCGCCTCCGCGCTCTCGGCACAGGGTTTCAGCGTGATGGTGGTGGAGTCACACAAGGGTCACGACCCGCGCTTCCGCGGCGAGTTGATCCACCCGCGCGGCGTGCGCTGGCTCGACTCGCTCGGCCTGAAGCAGGCGGTGTTGAGCTCGGGCGCGGTGCCGGTGACCGGCTTCGCGGTCGCGTCGCCCGGGCTGCGGCCGGCGCTGCTGCCGTACGCGGAGCGCTGGGGCGTGGGCCTCGGCGTCGACCACCAGAAGATGGTCGCGGCGCTGCGTGACGAGGTGCGCACGCGGCGCGGCGTGACGCTGCGTCAGGGCGAGCCCGTCGCCGAGGTGTTGAAGGAAGACGGCCGCGTGGTCGGCGTGAAGCTGCGCAACGGCGAAGAGCTGCGCGCGCGCCTCGTCATCGGCGCCGATGGCCGCCAGTCGCGCGTGCGCGCGGCGCTGGGCCTCGAGGCCGACGTGCGGCTGCTCTCGTACACCGTGGTGGCCACCGTGAAGGCGCCGGTGCTGCCGTGGAAGAGCTACGGCCACGTGTTCCTCGGCGCGCCCGGCCCGGTGCTGGCGTACCCGTACGGCGAAGGCCTCATCCGCCTGTGCATCGACGTGCCCACCGACGCCCCGAAGGGCAAGGCGGCGATGGTGAAGTGGGTTGAGGAGAACTCGCTGCCGCACGTGCCGGAGCCGCTCCGCAGCGCGGTGCGCGAGGCGCTGCACGCCCACCCGTTCGAGGCCTGCGCCACGCACTCGGTCTACACGCAGTCGTGCGCGGTGCCCGGCGCGGTGCTGCTGGGCGACGCGGGCGGCTGCAGCCACCCGCTGACTGCCACCGGGATGACCGCCGCGATGAATGACGTGATGACGCTGGCCGAGGAGCTGCGCGCGAAGGGCCTCAGCGATGAGGCCGGGCTCGCGTACGAGCGCCGCCGCTACCGCTTCGTGCGCGCGCGCGAGGTATTCACCGAGGCGCTGTACGAGGTGTTCCGCGGGAATGACGCGGGCAGCGAAGGCCTGCGCGCAGGCGTCTTCGAGTACTGGCGCGGCAGCCGCGAGGCGCAGGAGCGGTCGATGGGCATCCTCGCGGGTGAAGACTCCCGTAAGCGCACCTTCGTCACCGAGTACGCGCGCGTCACCGGGCGCTCGGCCTTGCGCACCTGGCGCAAGCCGCGCCAGACCGCCGCGGTGCTCGAGACCTCCTTGAGCCGGCTGCGCAGCACGGTGAAGCGCTTCCTGCCCATCGCGGCCTGACGGTCAGCGCTCGCGCAGCAGGAAGTACGTCGACAGCTCGCCCTTCCCCTTCACGGTGATGACGCCGCGGGCCTCGAACTCGAAGGCCTCGCCGAGGCGGGCGCGCACCACCTCAGACACGTGGATGCGCCCGGGCTGCCCGTGGCTCTCCATGCGGCTGGCGGTGTTCACGCTGTCGCCCCACAGGTCGTACGCGAACTTGCGGCGCCCGATGACGCCGGCCACCACCGGCCCGGAGTGGATGCCGATGCGGATGGCGAGGCCCCCGAAGCGCGCGGCGTCGAGTTCCGAGAGCACCTGCAGCATGTCCAACGCCATGCGGGCCATGCGCGACGCGGAGTCGTTCACCGGCTCCGGCGCGCCGCCCACCACCATGTACGCGTCGCCGATGGTCTTGATCTTCTCGAGCCCGTGCCGGTCGGCCAGCGCGTCGAAGCGCGTGAAGATCTCATCCAACAGCTTGACCAGCTCGGTGGGCGCGGTGCGCTCGGAGAGCTGCGTGAAGTTCACCAGGTCGGCGAACAGCACCGTCACCTCCTCGAAGCGCTCGGCGATGGAGCCCTCGTCGCGCATCAACCGCCCGGCGATGCGCCGCGGGAAGACGTTGAGCAGCAGCGCCTCGCTCTTGGCCTCGGCGCGCTCGGTCTGCGTCACCGCGTAGTACGCGAGCGCCTGGAGGATCAGCAGGAGCGACAGCT
Organism: uncultured Archangium sp.; assembly: GCA_946479335.1. The sequence goes on along the minus strand of CAMLFP010000031.1, from coordinate 20,303 downwards.
TGTCGAGCGCCACGCCCCACGCGCCCGTCGGCCGCACCGCCACGCGCGCGGGCGCGTAGAGCTCCACCGCCAGCAGGCACACCACGCAGGTCACGATGGGCGCGGCGATCATGAAGCGGGTGCGCCGGGGCTCCATGAACCACGCGGCGGTGGCGATGACGATGAGGAAGAGGTGCCCTTCCGCGTCGGGGCCCATCAGCAGGCCGGCGCCGGTGATCCACCCGATGTTGCCGAAGGCCAGCCAGATGCGCCCGAGGCGGTGCAGCCCGCTGACGGGGAACGCCAGGGCCGTGACGTTGATGGCCACCGCCGCGGCCGCCATCCACGTCAGGGTGTGGGTGGTCTGCATGCGCGGGTCGATCAACGCGAAGAGCGAGGTCGCGATCGCCACGAGGATCATCTGGTTGGTGAGGCGCACGTGCTTCAGGTCGCCGGGAGGCAGCCCCGCGGTGCCCGCGTTCACCACCCGGCTGAGGAGTCGGCGCATCGAGCCCCACGTTCTGTCACACGTCGCCGCAGGGCGGGAAATGGGCTATTCGCCCGCGCCTATGGCGAAAGGCAACAAGACTGCCGCCGAAGGGAAGTCGGTGCTCCGCGCGTCGTACGAGGCCTTCGAGCGCGGCGACGTGGTGACCGCGCGCGCTCTCGCGCAGCAGGTGCTGGCCGGCAAGGTGGGCAAAGACGACCCCAGCGCCGCCGAGGAGCTCAGCCGCACGCTGTCGACCGACGACGCGAAGGTCGCGGCGACGCCCGAGGCGGTCGCGAAGGAGCTCGCGTCGCGCACCATCGTGCCGCCGCGGCCGTACCTCTTCGTGGCGTCGGTGGCGCTGGCCTTCATCATCCTCGTGACCATCGCCGTCACCCGGTACTGAATGGAGCAGTTGACCTCCGCGCTCGAGCCGTACCAGCGCCTCGACCCGCAGGGCTGGGTGGGGGCGTTCCGCTTCCTCCCGTTGTGGGGCGGCGCGGTGGCGCTGGTGCTGGGCGTGTTGATGGCGCTGTTCGGCGGGCGGCGGCTCTTCAGGCTGGTGGCAGCGCCGCTGGGCGCGCTCATCGCGCAGATCTGGGCGGGCACGCTGGCGGTGCACCTCGGCTTCGGCACCAACGCGCGGCAGATCGTGCTCGGCGCGACCGTGGCGCTGGCGCTGGCGGGCGTGGCGTGGCCGCCGGTGGTGGTGTTCTTCGCCTTCGGCGTGCCGGCGGGGCTCATCGGCGGGCAGCTGGCGGGCAACGCCGACTGGTTCCTGGGGTTCGGCCCGGGCTTCCTCCTCGGCGGTGGCTTCGGCGTGGTGATGCACCGGCTGGTGGGCGCCATCCTCTCCGCGGCGCTGGGCGCGTGGCTGGCGGTGCTGGGCCTGCTGGCGGTGCTGCACCCGTTCACCTCCGGGGCGAACTGGCTGGCGGGCAACCCGGTGTTCGTCCTCTGCGTGGCGGCGTGCTTCGCCATCGCGGGCGGCGTGTTCCAGATCTTCGTGCGGCCGTCTGAAGAGGAGGCGCGCGCGAAGCGCATCGAAGGCAAGTTGAACAAGCGCAAGGCGCGCGAGCAGAAGGCGCTCGAGGCGCGCTGGCAGAAGTACAACAAGGGCGGCGAATGAGGCCGGCGCGACCAGAAATGCAGCCGTAGTTCGCGCTTTGCGTTCCGCTCCACTTCAAGCAAAAGGCCCGGCGTTCAAGGAGTCAGCTCACCTATGGCGAAGGCGAAGACAGAAGAGACCGCTCCCGAGGCGCAGGCCGGCGGGTGGCAGCCGCCCGCGAAGCTGGGCCGCACCTCGCTGGCCGTGATCATCGGCTTCGTGGTGTTGGTGAACGTGCCGCTGCTCCACTACTACCTGGTGCGCAGCCAGATGCCGGCCAACACGCCGCTGCCCTTCCGCGACACCTTCGATTCGTCAGAGACCATCAAGCAGCACTACTGGAGCACCGGCGGCCTGTGGCGCGTGCAAGACGGCATGCTGTTCTCGCCGGGCGTGAAGCAGAACCCGCTGTGGCTGCGCGCCGACCTGCCCAACGACGTGGCGGTGGAGTTCGACGTGAAGTCGATGTCTCCCGAGGGCGACATCAAGGTGGAGATCTTCGGCGACGGCAGCGACCACGCGTCGGGCTACGTGCTCATCCACGGCGGGTGGAACAACTCGCTGTCGATCATCGCGCGCCTCGACGAGCACGGGCCGCGCTTCGACACCGTGCCGCCCGACGCCTACCGCGAGAACACCCGCGTGCGCGTCGAGGCCAACCCGTTCCGCGTGGAGCCGGGCCGGCTCTACCACTGGCGCGTCGAGCGCCGCGGGGCGACCATCAACTGGTTCATCGATGGCGCGCCCTTCATGAGCTTCACCGACCCGATGCCCCTCACCGGCAAGGGGCACAACCGCTTCGGCTTCTCGTCGTGGGAGTCGTGGCTGTACTTCGACAACCTGACCGTCACCGCGCTCTGAAAAGGGCGGTCACTCGCAGTGCAGGTTCACCTGCGTCCAGTCGACGTCGCAGAAGTTGGCGTTGAAGCTGCCCTTCACCTGATCGCTGCCGAAGGTGATGTCCCACGTGGCGTTGAGGGTGCCCTTGTCTTGCGGCTGCACGTTGGTGACCTTGATGAGGCCGCTCTCCGTGTCGGCTGACGCGTCTTTGTCGGTGCAGTTCTCGTCGCGCACGTGGAAGCGCCCGTACGCGTGCTTGCCGTTGGCCAGCGTGTAGCCGGAGCCGACGCTGAAGTCGCCCTTCTCCGGGTAGAGCAGCTGCGCGTCGTTGAGCTCGTACAGCTGGAGCTGCACCCACCTGGACGACTTCGGCTCGCGGTTGGCCTTGAGCAGGTCGCAGGTGTTCTCCTGGTCGGTCATCACCACAGACAGGCCGACGATCTTGTCGCCGCTCTTCACCGGCAGGAAGACGGAGTCTTTGACCGTCATCGTCTCGCCGCCCACCTTGCCGTCGAACGAGCCCGCGCAGCCCGTCACCACCACCAGCGCAGCCAACATCAGTTTCTTGAACATGGGTTCTCCAGGAGGTCCGGCCTCGAATTGCGCGCGCAATGTAACGCACGCCGTCGCGGAGTTGTAATTCGGTGCTCGCACGGTAGAAGCCGCACAAACGTCCGGCGGAAAGCCGGCTCAACCGGTGGGGTAACACATGAAGAAGCTGACGCTGTTGCTGGGAGTCGTCGCCTCGATGGGCCTGTTCTCGTGCGCGGGCGACTGCGCCAAGCAGCAGGAGTGCGCCAAGAAGAAGGGCGATACGTACAGCGCGACGTACTGCGATCTGACCGCGAAGATCTCCAGCGAGCAGGCGCAGAGCGTGAACTGCGGCACGCAGTACAACGACTACGTGGCGTGCACGGGCGGGCTGAGCTGCGACAAGTACAACGACGCGGCGGCCGTCGAGTCGGAGTGCGGCGCGAAGCGCAAGGCGTACCAGTCGTGCATCTGCAACGCGACGCAGGGCTCGGGCTGCTGAACCCCACGGCACGCTGAAAAACAACAAGGGCGTCACGGAGAACTTCTCCGTGGCGCCCTTGCCGTTTCCGGGGAGGGAAAAGGTTACGGCAGCTCGTTGGTGCCCTGACGGCGCAAGAACGTGGGGATGTCGTACTGCTCTTCGTCGAGCGTCGGCTCGCGCACCGAGGTGACGCGCGGCGCGACCGGCACACGGTGCTCACCCGACGCCGAGGAGCGCAGCGGCGCGGGGGCGAGCGACTTGCCCGGCACCAGCGACGCGACCTCCGCCTGCACCGAGACCGGCACCGCGGGGGTGACGACGGGCATCGGCGCGGCGCGCAAGAACGACTGCTGCTGCGGCTGCGCGGTGACGCGCGCGTGTTCCGCGAGCGAGGCGCGGCGCGCGGTGTGCTCGTGCGACACGAAGCCGGTGGCGATGACGGTGATGGTCACCTGGTCGACCGCGTTCTCGTCGATCAGCGAGCCGAAGATGATGGTCGCCTCGGGGTCGCAGGAGTCGTTGGCCAGCGAGATGGCCTCGTTGATCTCCTGCAGCGTGATGTCGGGCGTGGCGGTGATGTTGATGAGCAGCCCGCGCGCGCCGTCGATGCTGACGTCTTCGAGCAGCGGCGACGAGATGGCCTCTTCCATCGCCTTGAGCGCGCGCTTCTCACCCGACGCGCGGCCCGTGCCCATCAGCGCCTGGCCCTGCTCGCTCATGATGGTCTTCACGTCGGCGAAGTCGACGTTGATGTACCCGTGGTACTGAATCAGGTCGGAGATGCCCTGCACCGCGTTCTGCAGCACCTCGTCGGCCTTCTTGAACGAGTCCTTCAGGGGCAAGTTGCTGGAGAGCGACAACAGCCGCTGATTGGGGATGGTGATGAGCGTGTCGACCGCGGCCTTGAGCTCCTGCAGGCCCTGCTCCGCCTGCTTGCGGCGCTTGTTGCCCTCGAACTGGAAGGGCTTGGTGACCACGCCCACGGTGAGACAACCGAGCTGCCGCGCGATGTCGGCCACCACCGGCGCCGCGCCCGTGCCCGTGCCACCGCCCATGCCGGCGGTGACGAACACCATGTCGGCGCCCTCGAGGAGCTTGGCGATCTCCTCGCGCGACTCCTGCGCCGCCTGACGGCCCATCTCCGGGTTGGCGCCCGCGCCGAGGCCCTTGGTGAGCTCCTTGCCGATCTGCATGCGCACCGGCGCTTTATTTGCGGCGAGCGCCTGCACGTCGGTGTTGAGCGCGATGAAGTCGACGCGGTCGAGCCCCGCCGCGATCATGGTGTTGACCGCGTTGCAGCCCGCGCCGCCCACGCCGACGACGCGAATCTTCGCTGCCTGCTTGCTCTGTTCGAACTGGTCCATGGAAAGGTCTTTCGTGAAAGTTGGGTTGAGCTTGGCCCGGCTGCGGGAGCCCGCAAGTTTTCAGCTATGTGGCTGTAGCGGCCGGGAGGGGAACTTCAGAAGACTTCCTGCAACCACTCCGACATGCGGCGCTTCACCTTCTTGAACACGTTCTCCTCGCGGATGCGGAACATGCTGCGGTCGAGGTGGCGCGCGCCGTAGACCACCAGGCCCACGCCCGTCGCGTAGACCGGGCTCTTCACCACGTCGACCAGGCCGCCGATGCCGTGCGGCACGCCGCGGCGCACGGGCACGCCCATCACCTCTTCGGCGAGCTCGGTCATCCCGGGCAGCAGCGTGGAGCCGCCGGTGATGACCACGCCCGAGGTCAGCAGTTCAGAGAAGCCATTGCGCTCGATCTCGTGGTGCACCAGCTGGAAGATCTCCTCCACGCGCGGCTCGAGGATCTCCGCGAGAATCGTGCGGCCCATGCTGCGCGACTCGCGCTGGCCGACCGAGGGCACCTCGATCATCTCGCTCTTGTCGACCATCGAGGTCAGCGCGCAGCCGTGCTTCTGCTTGAGCTTCTCCGCGGCCTCCATCGGCGTGCGCAGGCCCATCGCGATGTCGTTGGTGAGGTTGTTGCCGCCCAGCGCGATGACCGCGGTGTGCACGATGGCGCCGTTCTGGAAGATGGCGATGTCGGTGGTGCCGCCGCCGATGTCGACCAGGCACACGCCGAGGTCCTTCTCTTCTTCGGTGAGTACCGCGTCGCTCGAGGCGAGCGGCTGCAGCACGATGTCGGAGACGTTGAGGCCCGCGCGGTTCGCGCACTTGATGATGTTCTGCGCGCCGGTGACCGCGCCGGTGACGATGTGCACCTTGGCCTCAAGGCGCGCGCCGGTCATGCCCAGCGGCTCGCGGATGCCGCCCTGGTCGTCGACGATGAACTCCTGCGGCAGCACGTGGATGACCTCGCGGTCCACGGGGATGTTGACCGTCTTGGTCTGCTCGATGACGCGCGCGATGTCGGCCTCGCGAACCTCGCGGTCCTTGAGCGCCACCACGCCGCGGCCGCCGAAGCTCTTGATGTGGCCGCCGGCGATGCCCGTGTACACGTGGGTGATCTCGGTGCCGGCCATCGCCTCGGCTTCGTCGATGGCGCGCTGAATGGAGCTCACGGTCGACTCGATGTTGTTCACCACGCCCTTGCGCAGCCCCTTCGACGGGTGCGAGCCGATGCCGATGATGTCGATGCCCTCGTCCGTGAGTTCTCCGACGATGGCGCAGATCTTCGTCGTGCCGATGTCCAGCCCGACGATGATTTCCCCTTCCTTCTTGCTTGCCATGGTGTCTCCCTCCCCTCTTTCGAGGTGAGTGGTGTTGGTGGGCCCTTTTCAGGGCTTTCTGTTTGAGAGCTGCACTGCGATGCGGGAAGGCCGCGCGCGGTTGTCGAGGTGGATGACCTCGGCCACGAGGGAGCGCTCTTTCAGCTCCTTCCGCACGCGGGCGAGGCGGGCCAGCTTGGCGGGCACGTCTCCTTCCCCGAACTCGATCTCTTCTCCGGTGCAGGTGACCCCGGTGATGCCCTCGGGGTGCAGGTGCACTTCAGACAACGGCTGTTTCTTGAGCGCGGGCTCGGCGGCGTACGCGTCGATGAGCGCGATGGCGTCGCCCACGCGGGCCAGCGCGTGCTCACGGCGCTCGGTGAACGCCTCGCGGTCGATGCCGGTGATGAGCGGGAGGTCGAACGCGTCGCCCGCCTTCACGCGCTTGAAGGGCTCCGACTCTTCATTCACCAGATAGAGATCGCCGATGGACAGCATCGCCACGGCGCGGTGCTCCTCGACCTCGATGGTGAGCGACGAGGGGAAGTGCCGCGTCACGCGCACCGACTTCACCCACGGGTGCGTGGAGAGCGAACGCTCCATGGCCCGGGTGTCCATCGCCCAGAGGTTCTGGCCCAGCGCGATGCCCGCCAGCCGCGCGAGTTCGACGTCGGTGGCGTTCTCCTGGCCCGCGACCTTCACGTGCTGGAGCCCGAAGTACGGCGTGGTGCGCGCCCAGGTGAGGCCCTCGATGGCACCGACGAAGATCAGCGCCGACGCGGCGAGCAACGCGAAGACCTTGAGCACCACCGGGCCATGGCTCTTCGCCACGGCGGTGACCTCGCCGGTCTTCTTCGCGATGTCGGCTCGGCGCCGGTTGCGCTTCGTGCGGAACAAAAGAACCCCTTCTTTTCCAATCGTCAGGCGGGATCACCGACCCCGCAATTTTTTGGCCACAGATATGTGGCTGTAGCGCTCAGCCGCCCGCCGCCGAGTCGGGCGCGAACTCGCCGACCCACTTCACTTCGGGCGTCAACGTGACGCCGGTGGCCTCGGAAACCCGACGCTGCGCCTCGTGCATCAGCGCGGTGACGTCCGCCGCTCTCGCGCCGCCGAGGTTCACGATCCAATTCGCGTGCACCGTGGAGATCTGCGCGTTGCCGATGCGGTGCCCCCTGAGGTTCACCTGCTCGATGAGCGCGCCCGCGAAATTCCCGGGCGGGTTCGTGAAGACCGAGCCGAAGTTGGGCTGCGAGAGCGGCTGCGTGCGCTTCCGGTAGCCGATGTCGGCGTCCATCTTCGCCTTCGACTCCGCCAGGTCGCCGCGACGGAGGTTGAAGCGGATGCGCGTGACCACGGCGCCCTTCGGGAGATCGGTGTGCCGGTAGCGGTACGTAAGGCCACTCACCCAGCCGAGGCCGTCGGCGGTCGCGAGCTCGACGGCGTCGACTACCGTCATGCACTCGCCGTTCTTGGTGCCGGCGTTCATCGCGGTCGCGCCGCCCAGCGTGCCGGGGATACCGGCGAGGAACTCCGCGCCGACCAGCTGGTTCTTGGTCATCAGCGTGACGATGCGCGAGATGGCGGAGCCCGCGTTCACGGTGACCTGCGTGTCGGCGATCTCTTCGGGGAAGTAGTCGTTGTTCAGCTTGAGCGTGATGCCCTTCACGCCGAGGTCTCCGACGAGCGTGTTCGCGCCTCCGCCGAGGATGGTGACGGGGAGGCCTTCAGCGCGTGCGAACGCGAGCACCTTCACCAGAGAATCGGCCGACGCAGGGCGTACGAGCGCTTCGGCGTTGCCGCCGACGCGCACGCTGGTCCACGGCGCGAGCGGCGCGTTGCGCGTGAGCTCTGAGTCGGTGAGGAAGTTCATGGGGAAAGCCGGGGGCAACCCCCTCTCCCGCCCGCGGGAGAGGGTTGGGGTGAGGGTCGAACGTGTCGACCTGAAATCTGACGAAAGCCTCGCTGCGCGCGGCCCTCACCCCGACCCTCTCCCGTGAACGGGAGAGGGGGAGTTCTGGTGCCATTGCCGTTCACGGCGTCGCTCCGAGCGAAGCGAGCAGCTCCGGGCCGGTCTGCGTGATGTCGCCCGCGCCGAGCGTCAGCACGATGTCGCCGGGCTGCAGCCGCGCGGAGATCGCCTGCACCAGATCCGTGCGCTTGCCGACGAAGTGCACGTCGGGGTGCCCGTGCGCGCGCACTGCTTCGGCCAGCTTCTCCGAGGAGACGCCGGGGATCGGATCTTCCCCCGCCGCGTAGATGTTGGTGAGGAACACCACGTCGGCGTCGTTGAACGCGCTGCAGAAGTCTTCGAACAGATCGTGCGTGCGCGTGTACCGGTGCGGCTGGAACGCGACGATGACGCGACGGCCGAACGCCTTGCGCGCACCGGCGAGCGTGGCGCGGACCTCCGCCGGGTGGTGGCCGTAGTCGTCGACCACGGTGACGCCCTTCGCTTCGCCGCGCACCGTGAAGCGGCGCTGCACACCGCCGAACCCCTCGAGGGCGGAGCGCACGGTCGCGAGCGGAATGTCGAGCTCATCAGCGATGGCGATGACAGCCAGCGCGTTCATCGCGTTGTGCGCGCCGACCATCTGCACCGTGAACTCGCCGAGGTCTTCATCGCGGCGGAACGCGCGGAAGCGCGTCTTGAAGCCGTCGAGCGTGACGCCTTCGAGCCGGTAGTCCGCCGCGTGCGAGCTGCCGTAGGTGACGAAGCGCTTCTCGATGTGCGGCAGCAGCGCCTGCACGTTGGGGTGATCGAGGCACAGCACGTTGAGCCCGTAGAACGGCACCCGGTTGCAGAACTCGACGAAGGCGCCCTTGAGCGCGTCGAGCGTCTGGTAGTGGTCCATGTGCTCGGGGTCGATGTTGGTGACGACCGCGATGCTCGGGTGGAGGTGCAGGAACGAGCCGTCGCTCTCGTCGGCCTCCACCACCATCAGCTCGCTCTTGCCCAGCTTGGCGTTGCTGCCGAGCACGTTCACCTTGCCGCCCACCACGGCCGTCGGGTCGAGCCCCGCGGCGTTCAACACGGTGGCGACCATCGAGGTGGTGGTGGTCTTCCCGTGCGAGCCGGCGATGGCCACCGCGTACTTGAGACGCATCAACTCGGCCAACATCTCCGCGCGCGGAATAACCGGAATCTTTTTCCGTCTCGCGGCGACGACCTCCGGGTTGTCCTTCTTCACCGCCGACGAGATGACGACCACGTCGACGTCGGTGACGTTCTCCTCGCGGTGCCCGGTGGCGATCTTCGCGCCCAGCGACGCGAGGCGGCGGGTGACGTCCGACTCCTTCAGGTCGGAGCCGCTGACCGAGTACCCGAGGTTCACCAGCACCTCGGCGATGCCCGACATGCCGATGCCGCCGATGCCGACGAAGTGCACGCGCGCGGCGTGGCGGTTCTTGAAGCGGCTGCCGATCATGACGACTTCTCCTGCGGCCTCGGGCGCAGTGGTTCGCCCTGGCGTTTCTGTCCGGTGAGCGCGCCCCACTTCTCGAGGCACAGCTGCTGCAACACGTCGGCGATCTCCCGCGCGGCCTCGGGGCGGCCGATCGCGCCGGCGGCCTTCTCCATCTTCGTGAGGCGGTCGGGAGCGTCCTTCAGCTCGCGGATGGTCTTCGCCAGCGATTCACCGGTGAGGTTCTGTTCGCGGAACATCAGCGCCGCGCCCGCGTCGACCAGCGACTGCGCGTTGACCGCCTGATGATCATCGGTCGCGAAGGGGAACGGCACGAGGATCGACGCCTTCTTGCAGACGGTCAGCTCCGCCAGCGTCGTCGCGCCCGCTCGGCACACCACGAGATCCGCGCCGAGGTACGCGCCGGCCATGTCGTCGATGAACTCGCGCACGTCGGCGGGGAACTGCCGCGCGGCGTAGCCCTGCTTCACCAGCTCGAGATCGTTCTTCCCCGTCTGGTGGATGACGCGAATCTTCCCCTTCAGGTCGTCGAGGAACGGCAGCGCGTCGAGCACGCGCGCGTTGAGGCCCTTCGCGCCCAGCGAGCCGCCGAAGATGAGAATGGTGAACTGCTCGTGCGCGACGCTGGGCCGGAGGAAATTCTCCAGCAGCCCGCGGCGGATGGGGTTCCCCAGCACGTGGCAGCGCTTGGATGGGAAGAACGCCTTCGCCTCATCGAACGAGAGGAACACCGCGTCGACGAACTTGCCCAGCACCTTGTTGGTGAAGCCGGGGAGCGCGTTCTGCTCCTGGATGCCCGTGGGGATGCGCAGCAGCCACGCCATCAACACCACCGGGCCCGACGAATAGCCGCCGACGCCCACCACCACGTCAGGCCGGTATTTGCGCAGCAGCGAGATCGCCGAGAAGAAGCTCAGCGGCAGCATGAGCAGGCCCAGCAGCAGCTTGACGAGGCCCATGCCCTTCAAGCCGCGGCTCTTGATGGGCTCGAAGACGAAGCCGTTCTGCGGCACCACGCGCGCCTCGAGGCCACGGTCGGTGCCGATGAACACCACGTCGTTCTTCGGGTGACGCGTCACCACCTCCTCCGCGAGCGCGATGCCCGGGAACAGGTGGCCCCCCGTACCTCCGCCGGCGATCAACACTCTCACGCGGGCTCGAGGCCTCCACCGGAGGGCATCGCCACGTTGCGCGTGCGGCTGACGGGCGCGCGCTTGCGGGCGCCGTTCTCAGCGGTCGCGGAGATCGAGAGCAGCAGGCCCGCCGCGCCCATCAACATGATGAGCGAGCTGCCGCCGTAGGAGATGAACGGCAGCGTGAGCCCCTTGGTCGGCACCACGCCCATCGCCACCGCCATGTTCACGCACGCCTGGAACGCGACGAGCGAGACGATGCCCAGGCCGAGGTACGTGCCGAACGCCTCGGTCGCGTTGAGCGCCGCGCGCAGCCCGCGCCAGATGACGATGGCGTAGAGCGAGATGAGGAACGCCACGCCGAGCAGCCCGAGCTCCTCGCCGATGATGGCGAAGATGAAGTCGGTGTGCGCCTCGGGGAGAAAGAACAACTTCTGCCGCCCGTCGCCGAGACCGAGCCCGGTGAGCCCACCCGAGCCGATCGACATCAGCGACTCCGCCACCTGGTAGCCCGAGCCCTGGCGGTTGGCCCACGGGTCGAGGAACGCGGTGATGCGCTTCATGCGGTACGGCGACGACGCGATGGCCACGTACGCGAAGGGGATCGCGGCCAGCACCATGCCGAGGATGTACGAGAGCTTCGCGCCCGCCGCGAAGAGCATCACGAACATGAGGAACAGCAGCGCCACCGACGAGCCGAAGTCGGGCTCCAGCATGCACAGCACCACCAGCAGGCCCGCGAGCCCGAGGTGCGGCACGAAGCCGATGGAGAAGCTCTTCACCTTCTCGCGCTTCTTCGCCAGCGAGTACGCGAGGTAGATGACCCACGAGACCTTGGCGATCTCCGCCGGCTGCAGCGAGATGCCGGGCACGCGCAGCCACCGCTTCGCGCCGCCCGCGGCCGTCCCCAGACCGGGGATGAGCACCGCGATCAACAACAGCACGGTGATGATCAGCAGCGGGTACGCGAGCCGCGCCATGCGCCGGTAGCCGAGCTTCATCGCCACCGCCATCGCCAGCAGGCCGATGCCCGCCGCCGTCGCCTGACGCTTCAAGAAGTAGAACGAGTCACCGAGCTTGTCCTGCGCGGTGATGGCCGACGCGCTGTAGACCATCACCAGCCCGAAGCCGACGAGGCCGAGCACGGCGGCGAGCAGGAGTGGATCGTAGGAAGGTCGACGCTCATTCATGGCGGTGACTCACGAGAGAGCGCGCACCAACGACTTGAAGACGTCGCCACGGTGCTCGAAGTTCTGGAACTGATCGTACGAAGCGCACGCGGGCGAGAGCAGCACGGTGTCGCCCGCCGTCGAGATTTCAGCCGCCTTTTTCACGGCCGCTTCGATCGTCTCGCAGTCGTGAATTGGACAAAGCGGTGCGAACGCGGCAGCGATGTTGGGCGCGTCCTTCCCGATGGTCAGCACGCCCTTGAGCTTCCCGCGCGAGGCCTCGACCAGCGGCGCGTAGGGCGCGCCCTTCCCCTTGCCGCCGGCGATGAGCCACACGTTGCCGGTGAGCGCCTTCATCGCGACCAGCGACGAGTCGACGTTGGTGGCCTTGGAGTCGTTCACCCACTCCACGCCGCCGCGCTCGCGCACGAACTCGAGGCGGTGCGGCAGCCCGGGGAACGAGTCGAGCCCGCGCTGGATCGCGTCGTCGGGGATCCCCGCGAGGCGCGCGAGCATCGCTGCGGCCATCGCGTTCTGCAGGTTGTGCACGCCCCGCAGCGCGCGGTTGTTGACGGTGAAGACCGCGGGCTTGCCGAAGGTGAAGACGAACTTGTCTTCCGCGCCGACGGCCAGGCCGCTGAAGCCCGGGTTGGTGCGCGAGGAGTCCATCGTGAAGCCGTACACCGGCACCTTCGCCAGGCGCGCCAGCGCCAGCACGTCAGGGTCGTCGCCGTTCACCACCGCGAAGTCGCCCACGGCCTGGGTGTCGAAGATGCGCGCCTTCGCCAGCCCGTACGCTTGATGGTTCGGGTAGCGATCGAGGTGGTCGGGCGTGAGGTTCAAGATCGCCGCGCCGTTGAAGCGCGCGGTCTTGATGCCCTCGAGCTGGAACGACGAGAGCTCGATGACGTGCATCGCGAAGGGCTTCGCCTCCGGCCGCTCGTAGGCGCTGGTGAACGGCGTGCCGAGGTTGCCGCCCACGAAGGTGTTGGGCTCGTGCTGCTTCACCAGCTCGCCGAGCAGCGCGGTGGTGGTGCTCTTGCCGTTGGTGCCGGTGATGCCCAGCAGCTTCCCCGCGCCGGGTGGCATCGCGAGGTACGCGAGCTCGATCTCCCCGAACACCTTCACGTCGGGAGGCAGGTGCAGCTTCGAGAGCGGTACGCCGGGGCTGACCACCACCGCCGCCGCGCCCTCCCAGAACAACGGCGGGAACGGGCCGGCCTTGAGCTCGAGGTCGGGGTGCTCCAGCGGCTTCTTCGCGTCGGGGTTCTCGTCGAGCGCCAGCACGCGCGCGCCGCGGTTGAGCAGCAAGCGAACCGCGCCCACGCCGCTCTTCCCCAGGCCAATGACGACGTATTTCTGCCCAGTGAACATTCGTTACCTCAACTTGAGCGACGCCAACGCGATGGCGCCGAGGAGCACGGACACGATCCAGAAGCGGATGACGATCTTCGTCTCGCTCATGCCGCCCTTCTCGAAGTGGTGGTGGAGCGGCGCCATCTTGAAGACGCGCTTGCCGGTGCGCTTGAAGACGGTGACCTGGATCATCACCGAGAGGATCTCGGCGAGGAACACGCCGTGGATGATGGCCGACAGCACCTCGTTCTTGCTGAGCATCGCCACCGTGCCCAGCGCGCCGCCCAGCGCCAGCGAGCCCACGTCGCCCATGAACACGTCGGCCGGGTAGGCGTTGAACCAGAGGAAGCTGATGCCCGCGCCGATGATGGCCGCGCAGAACACCGCGAGCTCCGTGCCGCCTTCGACGCGCGTGATGCCCAGGTACTCGTGCACCGGCACGCCGACCAGCGTGCGCACCCCGTTCACCGTCTCGAAGTCGGAGATGTGGACGCTGGTGCCCGCCGCGTAGCAGAGCACCGTGAACACGAAGGCGGCGATCATCGTGGGCGCGATGGCGAGGCCGTCGAGGCCGTCGGTCATGTTCACCGCGTTCGACGTACCCACCACCACGATCCACGCGAAGACCACGTAGAGCCACCCGAAGTCGGGGTTCGCGTAGCGCGTGGGCACGAAGGGCAGCGTGACGTTGGTGGAGAGCAGCAGGTGCGGCCCGTTGCTCCAGTCGGTCATGATCCCGAAGACCGAGACGAGGAAGAACGCGGTCTGCAGCACGATCTTGTACCGGCCCGCGAGCCCCTTCGAGTTGCGCTTGCTCAGCTTCAGGTAGTCATCGAGGAAGCCGGTGAAGCCGTAGCCCGCGGTCATCAACAGCGCGACCCACACCACGCGCGAGTGGAGATCAGCGAAGAGGATGGTGCCGAGGAAGATGCACAGCAGGATCAGCGTGCCGCCCAGCGTCGGCGTGCCCTTCTTCTTCTGGTGCGACTCCGGCGTGTCTTCGCGCACGTTGGAGATGCCGTGCTGTTGGAAGCGCAGCCGCCTGATGAGCGACGGCCCGACGAGCATGCCGATGACCAGCGAGGTGCCGGCCGCCGCGACGATGCGGAACGTCGGGTAGCGGAGGAAGTTCAAGTACTTCCCCGCGTCGCCGTCTTTGAGCCACTCGTAGAGCAGGTACAACATCAGTGCGCTCCCTGTGCGGTGCCGGTCAGCGCCGCCACCACGCGTTCCAACTTCATGCCGCGGCTCGCCTTCACCAACACGTAGTCGCGGGGTTTGAGCTGCGTGGCGAGCCACGCGTTGAGCGCGCCCACGTCATCGAAGTGCCGCGCGTTCTCTCCCAGGCGCTTCGCGGCTTCAGCGTGCGCCGCCTTCATGCGCGGGCCGAAGAAGGCGATGACCTCCACGTGGTCCGACGCGACGACGCCCATGCGCGCGTGCTCCACGGCCTCCGCAGAGCCGAGCTCGAGCATGTCGCCCAGCACCGCCACCGCGCGCCCATCGACCGACAACTCATCGACCGTGCGCAGCGCGGCCTCCATCGAGGCGGGGTTCGCGTTGTAACAATCGTCGACCACCGTCACGTGGTTCGGCGCCTCCAGCACCTGTAGCCGCCGCGCGTGCGCCTGCGCGGCTTCCAACCCGCGCGCGCACTCGCTGGGCGTGTACCCGACGGCCAGCGCGAGCGCGAAGGCGCCGGTGGCGTTCATCGCGTTGTGGTCGCCCACCAGCCGCAGCGCGACGTCGTGCTCTTCTCCGCGGTACGCGATGGTCATCGCCAGCCCGTCGAGGCCCTGCATCTTCACGTGCTTCAAGCGCACGTCGGCGTCGGGGTGACGGCCCCACGTCAGCGTGCGGCACTGCAACGTCTTCGCCTGCCTCGCGATGCGCTCGTCGTCGAGGTTCACCACCGCGGTCGCCGCCGGCGCCAGCCCGTGGAAGAGCTCGCCCTTCGCCTCCGCGACCCCCTCGATGCTCCCCACGCCCTCGAGGTGAGCCGGCTGCACGATGGTGATCAGCCCCGCGTCAGGCCGCGCGATGGAGGTCAGGCGCGAGATCTCGCCCTTGTGATTCATGCCCATCTCGATGACCGCGGCGACGTGCGACTCGTCGAGGTTGAAGAGAGTCAGCGGCACGCCGATCTCGTTGTTGAGGTTGCCCTGCGTCTTCAACGCCGCGCCGCGCGTCGAGAGGATCGCGTGCGTCAGCTCCTTGGTCGTCGTCTTCCCGTTGGAGCCGGTGATGGCGACGATGGGGATGCTGAAGCGGTTGCGGTGGAAGCGCGCGAGATCGGCCAGCGCCTTCAGCGTGTCGGGAACCTGAAACACGGTGACGCCCTCGCCCCAGGTGAGGCCCGCGGGCACGCGCTCCACCACCAGCGCGGCGGCGCCGGCCTTCACCGCGTCAGGGAGGAACTCGTGCGCGTCGTACTTCTCACCCTTGAGCGCGACGAAGAGCTGCCGTGGCGCGATGGCGCGCGTGTCGGTGCTCACTCCGACGAAAGACGTGACCTCACCGGCGTGCACCTTCTGCGCGCCGGTCGCTGCCATCACCTCTGCGTCGGAGAAGCGCGCCATCACACCCCGAGCGCGCGGCTCGCCTCCTCGAGGTCGTCGAAGTGCGACTTCTCGCCCTTCACTTCCTGGTACGTCTCGTGGCCCTTGCCCGCGATGAGCACGGTGTCGCCCGGCTTCGCGAGCGAGATGGCCAGCGCGATGGCGGCCTTGCGATCCGCCTCCACCAGGTAGCCGCGCTCCCCGGTGCGCGCCTTCGCCGGAGACATGCGCCGCAGCTCGCCCTTCTCGAGGCCCACCACGATGTCCTGGATGATGTCGTCGGGGTCTTCGGAGCGCGGGTTGTCGGAGGTGACGATGGGGAGGTCGGCCTGCGCCGCCACCTCGCCCATCAACGGGCGCTTGCCGGTGTCGCGATCGCCGCCGCAGCCGAAGACCACGATGAGCTTGCCCTTGGTCACGCCGCGCGCCGACTCCACGGCCTTCGCCAGCGCGTCGTCGGTGTGCGCGTAGTCGATGAGCGCGGTGATGCCGCCGTTCTCCACGCGATCCATGCGGCCGGGCACGCGCATCACGCGCTCGATGCCGTCTTGCACGTCGCGCCGCGAGGCCCCCGCCGCCAGCGCGATGCCCGTCGCGCAGAGGATGTTGTCGAGGTTGTGCGCGCCGATGAGCGACGACTTGATGACGATGTCACCCGCCGGCGTCTTGAGCGTCGCCTTGATGCCCTTCGTCGTGAACTCCACGTTCGAGGCCGAGAGCTCGCCGTTGCCCGCGCGCGAGAACTTCCACGCCTGGCGCTTGAGCTGCTTCATCTCGTTGTAGACGCGCGTGGTGTACGTGTCGTCGCCGTTCACCACCGCCAGCCCGCCCTGCGAGAGGTTCTCGGTGAAGAGCTTCCGCTTCGCCTGGAAGTAGACCTCCATGTCCTTGTGGTAGTCGAGGTGATCGCGCGAGAGGTTGGTGAAGCCCGCGCTGCGGAAGGTGATGCCGTGCACGCGCTCCTGCGCCAGGGCGTGGCTCGAGACCTCCATCACCACCGTGTCGACGCCGGCGTCGACCATCGCGCGCAGCGTCTTGTGGAGCTCGATGGCGTCGGGCGTGGTGTGCGTCGCCGGCAGCGTCTGGCCGCCGTAGCGCACCATGATGGTGCCGAAGAGGCCGACGTTGTTCATGCCCGCCGCGCAGATGCTCTCGGTGAGCCACGCGGTGGTGGTCTTGCCGTTGGTGCCGGTGATGCCCAGCATCGTCAGCTCGCGCGCGGGGTTGCCGTAGAAGTTGCCGGCGGCCAGCGCCAGCGCCTTGCGCACCGAGGGCACGGTGAACACCGGCACCTGCAGCCCGCCGATGGTCTTCTCGGCCAGCACCGCGACCGCGCCCTTCTTCACCGCCTCGTGCGCGAACTGCACCCCGTCGGTCTTCGTGCCCGGCACCGCGACGAACAGGTCGCCCGGCTTGACGCTGCGAGAATCGGCGCTGATGCCGGTGACGTCGGCCTTCACCTTCGAGGCGACGGGCTCAGTTCCAATACCTGCGAGCAGCTCTGTGAGTTTCATCTCGTGTCTTCCTGACCGCGGCGCGGCCTTCAACGTGCTGTGGTTGGCAAATGCCCTGCCAGCTCCACGGAGATGCGGGTGCCCTTCTCGACCAGGCTGCCCGCGGCGGGTTTTTGGGAAACAACGCGGCCACTGCCCGCGAGGTGCGGCTCCAGCGCCGCGGTCAACAACTGCGTCACCGCCACCCGACCCGGGAGCCCGACCAGATCAGGCACCCGCACCGACCCCTCTGCTGGGACGTCCTCGGTGACGGCGTCCATCTGGTCCAACTTCCCGATGGCGGCAACAACAGGCGACTTCGACGGCTTCTCCGGTTTGACGGGCGCCGCCACCACCGGGAGCTCCCGCGACTTGGGCGCGTTGAGGTGCGGCATCACCTGCAGGGCGATCTCCTTGAACGCGGGCGCGGCGCAGTCGCCGCCGTAGCGATCGACCGCGGGCTCGTCGATGACCACCAGGATCACCGCGCGCGGGTCTTCGGCGGGCACCAGGCCCACGAAGCTCGAGAGCCGCTTGTCTGAATAGCCGCCGGCCACCGGGTCGACCTTCTGCGCGGTGCCGGTCTTGCCGGCCACGCGGTACTCCTCGAGGCGCGCCTTGGTGCCGGTGCCGCCCTTCTCGACGACCGACTCCAGCCAGCCCACCACCGTCTTCGCGCTCTGCTCGCTCACCACGCGGCGCAGCGCCGTCGGCTTGTTCTCGAGCAGCACCACGCCGTCGGCGTCGACCATCTTCGAGACGAGGTAGGGCTTCATCAGCACGCCGCCGTTGGCCAGCGCGCCGTAGGCCGCGGCGATCTGCAGCGTGGTGGCGCTCAGGCCCTGGCCGAAGCTCTGCGTGGCGAGCGCGATCTCCGCGCGCGGGTACGGGAGGCTGCCCTTGCCCTCGCCGGGGAGGTCCAACCCGAAGCGGTCGCCGAAGCCGAAGTTCTTGAAGGTCTCGACCAGCTTCTCGCGGCCCATCTTCTGCGCGACCTTCGCCGCGCCGATGTTCGACGACACCTGCAAGACGCCGCGCGGGTTCAGCACGCCGTGCGGGTGCGTGTCGTGCACCACGTTGCGGCCGACCTTCCACGAGCCGTTCTCGCAGTCGATCTCGGTCGCCTCGGTGATGAACTTCTGATCGAGCGCGGCGGCGACCACGAAGCTCTTCATCGTCGAGCCCGGCTCGTTCACGTCGGTGACGGAGCGGTTCCGCAGCGCTTCGGCGACGGCGTCTCTCGGGGAGTTCGGGTTGAAGCGCGGCCAGTTCGCGACGGCCAGCAGCTCGCCGGTCTTCGGGTCGAGCACCACCGCCATGCCCGCGGTGGCCTTCTGGTCGGTCACCGCCTTCTGCAGCGCGCGCTCGGCGATGTACTGCACCGTCGAATCGATGGTCAGCGTGAGGCTCGCGCCCTCGCGCGCCTCGGGGTCTTCGAGGCCGTTGGTCAGCAGCTTGCGGCCCTTCGCGTCGCGGAAGCCCTCGCGCTTGATGCGCTCGCCCGAGAGGTCCGCCTCGAAGTTCGACTCCAGGCCGTCGAGGCCGTGCGAGTCGGTGCCCACGAAGCCCACCACGTGCGCGGCCACCTCGCGCTGCGGGTAGAAGCGGCGCGGCTCCTTGGCGAAGCCGATGCCCGGCAGCCCCAGCGCCTTCACCTTCGCGGCCTCGGCGTCGGTCACCTGGCGCTTCACCCACGCGAAGCGGCGGCCCTTGTCGAGGCGCTCCTGGAGCTCCTTCCAATCGCCGCCGAGCACCTTCGCCAGCTTCTTCGCGGCGTCGCGCGTGTCGGGCAGCATCGACGGGTCGGCCCACACCGAGTCGACGTCGACGCTGGAGGCCAGCTTCGCGCCGCGCCGATCGAGGATGTCGCCGCGCCGCGCGGGGATCTCCATCGCCCGCACGTATTGATCTTCAGCGAAGGCCTTGAGCCGGTCCTTCTGCTGCACCTGCAGGTTCAACGCGCGGCCGAAGGCGCCGGTGAGCAGCGCGAAGAACACCGCGCCCATCAGCAGCACGCGCACGCGCATCCACCGGCCGGGCGCCTCCATCGGCTGCATCGCCTTCAGGTCGCGCATCTCACTTCACCTGGATGACGACGGAGGGGACCTGCATGCCCAGCTTCTGCTGCGCGACGGGCGCCAGCTTCGCGGGCGAGGTGAGCGAGGCGATCTCCAGCTTGAGCGCGTCGTTCGCGCGCTGCAGCTCCTGGGCCTGCGCGTCTTTCTTCGAGAGCTCGTAGCCCAGCTTCACCACCATCACGCGCGAGGTGACGTGCACGATGGCGACGGTCGCCAGCAGCAGCACCGCCAGCGCCGCCGGGAGGATCTCCAGCACGATGACCGACAGCGAGACTCCACCCCTGTTGCGGGCTTCCAGCACGACGCTCATGACAGCTTCTCCACGCCACGCAGACGCGCGCTGCGGGCTCGCGGGTTTTCCTTCGCCTCGTCTTCCGACGCGGTGATGGCCTTCTTCGACAATGACTTGAACTGTGCGGTCTGCTGCCGGATCACCGGCAACCCGCGCGGGAGCTCGTCGGGCGCCTCGCCACACAGCGCGCGGAACGCCTGCTTCACCCGTCGATCTTCCAACGAGTGGAACGAGATGATCGCCGCCACGCCGCCGGGGCGCAGCAGCGTGGGCAGCGCGGCGAGCGCCGAGTCCAACTGCTCCAGCTCGCGGTTCACCGCGATGCGCAGGCCCTGGAAGGTGCGCGTCGCGACGTGGATGTCCTTCGGCCACGCCTTGCGCGGCATGCCGGCCTTCACCGCCTCGACGGCCTCGAAGGTGGTCTTCGGCAACCGGGCCTTCAGCTCGCGCGCGATGGAGCGCGACGCGCGCTCTTCACCGTATTCATAGATGACGTCGGCCAGCTCGTTCTCCGGGAGGCGCTCGATCAGCTCGGCCGCGGTCTCGCCCTCGTCGCTCATGCGCATGTCGAGCGGCCCGTTCTTCGCGAACGAGAAGCCCCGCTCGGCCACATCGAGCTGCGGGGAAGACACGCCGAGATCCAACACGAAGCCGTCGACCGGCCCGCCGGTGGTGAGCAGAGCCTTACGCGGGGAGGCA
>CAMLFP010000030.1 GCA_946479335.1 uncultured Archangium sp. | reverse complement strand
TCTGCGCCTTCGACTCCTTGGTGTCATTGGGCGCGACGGGCCGGGTGTCGCCGAACGACGCCGCGGAGATGCGGTCGGCCAGCAGCCCCGACTCCACCATCGTCTTGAGCACGGTGATGGCGCGCGCCGCGGCGAGCTCCCAGTTGCTGGGGTACTGCGCGGAGTTGATGGGCACGTTGTCGGTGTGACCCTCGACCTGGAACATGCGGTTGGGGATGGTGGCCAGCACCTGCGCCACCTCCGCGATGGCGGCCTTGCCGTCCTTCGAGAGGCTGGCCGACCCGGAGCCGAAGAGGATGTCGGTGGCCAGCACCACCACCATGCGGCCGTCGACGATCTTCACCTTCAGCTTGCCGGCGTCGATGAGGGTGCGGAAGCGCGCCAGCAGGTTCTTGAACTCGTTGATGCGCGCCTCGGCCTCGGCGCGGCGCTTCTCCAGCTCGGCCAGCGCGCGGGTCATCTCGTCGATGTTCGACTGGAGGATGTTCTTGTCTTTCGACGCGGCGGCGATGTCGGCGCGCAGCTTGTCGATGCGGGCGTTGAGGTCCTTCACCGTCTGCTGCGCGTCGCTCAGCTGCGCGCTGAGGTCGGCGTTGCGCGCGGCGAGGCGCTGGTTCTTCGCCGCCTCCTCGGCCAACGCCTTGTTCTTGTCGGAGAGGTTGACGTCGAGCGCGTCGCGTTCAGCCTTCAACGCGTCGTATTCCTTCTGCGTGTAACAGCCCAACGTCGCCAGAGAACACAGGATCAAGATGAGCGTTCGCATGGTGTAGATCGTGCCATCTCATCGCGCTCAGGGGGAGTAGAAATTTATGGATTCACTGCAAGCCATCGCGAAGCTCCTCGATGATGTCTCACCGCGGAAACGCATCGCCGCCGCGGTGGTGCTGGGCGAGCTCAAGGTGAAAGACGCGACCGTCGTCGCGCGCCTGGTGCAGATGGCGAAGGACCCCGTCGACGCGTACGCCGAGGCCGCGGTGGAGGCGCTGGGTGAATTGAAGGCGCTCAAGGCGCTGCCGGTGCTGCTCGATTCGCTGGGCCGGGGCAAAGACCTCGCCGACCGCGCGCGGGTGGCCATCGCCCATCTCGGTGAAGCCGCGCTCCCGGAGCTCCGCGCGCGGCTCGACGGCGCGACGCCCGAGGTGCGCGCGGCGTTGTCGGCGTTGCTCCCCGCGGTCGGCGGCCGCCAGAGCTTCGAGTTGGCGCTCGAAGGGCTGCGCGGTCAGAGCTGGGACGCCATCAACAAGGTGGCGCTCTCGGTGCGGCAGGAGGCGCGCTCCATGAGCGAGGCCGAGCGCCGGGTGATGAAGACGCAGGCCGAGAAGTTCCTCGCGAAGAAGAAGAGCGCCGACGACGAGCTGGCGACGCGCGGCGTGCTGAAGATCGTCGGCTACCTCGAGCTGCAGGAGACCGCCGACCTGCTGCTCTCGTACCTCTCACCGAAGCAGCCGCTCGCGGTGCGCCTCGAGGCGGCGACGGCGCTGCGCTTCGCGTTGACACACGGGCCGACGAAGAAGGCGCTGCGGCGCTTGATGGAGCTGCTCCTCGACGCGGACCCGCTGGTCGGCCGGGCGGCGCGCGACTCGTTGACGGTGCTCAAGGTGGGCGTGCAGTTCGCCGACGAGCTGGCGGAGCTGTGCGCGTCGGAGATCGGCGAGGTCGCGCTGTGGGCCATCGCGCGGCTGGGCGAGCTCGCGGTGAGCGAGAAGGGCGCGGCGGGCAAGCTGGCGGCGAAGACGTTGCTGCCCGTGGCCCGCGGCTCCATCGCGGCGCGCGCGGAGGCCGCGGCGAAGGTGCTGGCCGAGCTGCCCGGTGGTGAGGCGCTGCTGGTGGAGGCGCTCGCCGACGCCGAAGACGAGACCGGCGCGGCGGTGCTGGCCGAGGCGCTCGCGCCGCTCACCGCGAAGCTGGGGAAGAAGGAACTCAAGGCGCTCCTCGACGCCGGCGGGAAGAACCTGGGCACGCACCTCGCGGTGGCGAAGAAGCAGTTGGAGCCGGTGCGTGCGGCCGACGCGAAGGCGTGGGCGGAGCTGCTCCGCGAGAAGGCGAAGGCGCTGGCGAAGAAGGAGCCCGCGCGCGCCGAGGCCATCGGGCAGCTGCTCGGCAAGTCGATGGTGGCCACGCCAGAGGATCGCTTCGGGCTCGTCGTTGGACAGCTCGCGCACGCCAACCTCGACCCGCACCCGCGCGCGCGGCAGCGTGATCCCGCGCTGGCCGAGCTGGAGAAGCTGCACCGCGAGGGCTTCAAGCTCCGCGACGCCATCGCGAAGGACAAGAAGCTCAGCGACGACGCGCGGTACTACGTGGGCGTGCACTTCGCGGAGAAGCCGGTGTTCGAGCTCAAGAACCTCGGCGCGGAGATCCTCGAGGGGCTCGCGACCGGGAAGACGAAGCTCGCGAAGGCCGCGAAGAACAAGCTCAAGCTGCTGGAGCTGTGAGTGGACGCAAAGCCGTGGCAGCGCGCACTGCGGGACCGGTTGCGTGACCAGGCCGACCCCGCGCGCGCGTCGCAGATGCAGGCGTACATGAAGTCGGCGCTCCCGTATTTCGGCGTGCGCGGGCCAGACGTGCGCCGCCTCACGAAGGAACTCGCGAAGCCGCTGCGTTTCACGTCGTTCGCAGAGTTCGAGCGCTTCGTGCGGTTCCTCTGGGAGCACGCCACGCACCGCGAGGAGCGCTACGCGGCGTTGACGCTGTTGGATCTCAAGCAGACGCGCGCGTTCCAGACGATGGACGCGGTGCCGCTGTACGAGTTCCTCATCTCCGATGGCGCCTGGTGGGACGTGGTCGATGAAGTGGCGACGCACCGGTTCGTGAAGCTGCTGGAGGAG
This sequence comes from uncultured Archangium sp., assembly GCA_946479335.1. The sequence continues at coordinate 22,712 of CAMLFP010000030.1, read as the reverse complement.
GACCACGACGCGATGGTGAAGGTGCTGCGGCGCTGGTCGAAGTCGAACGATCTGTGGCTCCGGCGCTCGGCGATCATCTCGCAGGTGCTGCGCCACGAAGAGACGGAGCTGGAGTTGCTCTTCGAGCTCATCGAACCGGCGATGCACGAGAAGGAGTTCTTCTTGCGCAAAGCCATCGGCTGGGCGCTGCGCGCGGCGGGCAAGGAGTTCCCGCGGGAGATCCGCGCGTATGTCGAGGCGAACGCGACGCGCTTGAGCGGACTGTCGAAACGCGAAGCCGAAAAATCCCTCTCCCGTGGGGAGAGGGTGCCGCGCAGCGGCGGGTGAGGGGCGTCGTCAGAGCGCCGACGAGATACTCAGCAACACCGCTTCAAACTCGAAGAGCACATCGTGGTTCCAGAACCGGAGGACGCGCCACCCGTGGCGCTCGAACCAGCGCGTGCGCGCGCGATCGCGGCCGGCGATGGCTTCTTGAGCATGTCCGCCACCATCGAGTTCGACGACCAACTTCCGCGAGAAGCACGCGAAGTCGGCGATCCATGGGCCGATCGCGCACTGTCGTCTGAACTTCGCGCCGAACAGTCTCCGATCGCGGAGCGCATTCCAGAGTCTGGACTCCGCATCGGTGTGGTGTTTCCGAAGGTCGCGGGATCGCTCGATGTTCGCTGGCGCGTTGTGCATGCAGCGCCGCGGGTGCAGTGCGCGTGCCGCCCCTCACCCCAACCCTCTCCCCAGGGGAGAGGGAGTTTTTCAGAGTTGGACGCTCGGGGTGTTCTGCGCGCCATCGACGACGACGTCGGTGCCGCTCACCCAACTCGCGCGCGGCGACAGCAAGAACGCGGCGACGTTCGCCACTTCATCCAACGTTCCCATGCGGCCCTGCGGGAACTCGTTCTTGATGAACGTGGAGATCTTCTCCGGCATCTCCTTCGCGCGGCGCGCCCACGAGCCGCCTTCGAACATGATGCTGCCGGGCGAGAGCGTGTTGACGCGGATCTTCTTCGGCCCCAGCTCGCGGCCGAGTGACTTCGCGAGCGAGATCTCCGCGGCCTTCGACGCGCCGTACTGCGGCCGTGGGCCCGCGCGCGAGCCGGAGATCGACGCGACGATGAGCGCCGAACCACCGCCGGCGCGCTCGAAGTGCGGCGTCGCCGCGCGGATCAGCCCCGCCGCGTGCACGAGGTTCACGCCCAACGTCTTGAGCCAGTCCTCCGCAGTCGTCTCGAGGAAGTTCCCGCCGAAGGTGCCGCCGACGTTCGCGACCACGCCATCGATGCGGCCGAGCGCCTTCACGGAGTTCTCCACGAACTGCTCCACGCCGCCGGGCGTCAGCACGTCGACCTCTTCACCGTGCACGCGCACGCCGAGTGCGGTCAACGCGTGCACCGCGCGGTCGAGCGTGTCGAGCGTGCGGCCGCACACCGCGACGTGCGCGCCTTCTTCTGCGCAGCGCTTCGCGATGGCGTGGCCGATGCCGCGCGTGCCGCCGGTGACGAGGATGACTTTGTCTTTGAGCTGGAGATCCATGCGCCCTCAATTCAGTGATGCGTTCCTGCACGACCACAGGTCGCGCACCATCTTCCGCGCGGCGGGGATGAAGTCCATGCCCTTCACCGACGCATCAAGCTTCGCGACGAGCTTCATGTCGGGTGTGAGCCGGTAGAGCCCGCGCGACTTCTGCGCCAGGGTCACCAGCCGCGCGCCGTCGAGCCGCGCCTCCTGGCCGAGCGTCGCCACCAGCCGCCCCGGGCCGCCGTCGAGCTGCCGCAACGCGAGTTTGCGCAGCTCGATCTTCAACTGCATCACCTCCTGCAGGGCGTCGAGCTCGGGCGGCGCGTCGCCGAAGCGGTCCACACACTCGCTGCGCAGATCTTCCAGTTCGTCGGCCGACTGTGCCTGGCTGAAGCGCTTGTAGAGCACCAGCCGCTGATGCACGTCGGGCACGTAGATCTCCGGGAGGTACGCGGGCACCGGGAGGTTCACGTCGGGCTCGACGGTCTCCTGCACCTCTTCTCCGCGGAGCTCGGCGATCGCCTCCTCGAGCATCTGCGCGTACAGCTCGAAGCCGACGGCCTCGATGCTGCCTGACTGCTCTTTGCCCAGCAGCGAGCCCGCGCCGCGGATCTCGAGGTCGTGCGTGGCAATGCTGAACCCCGCGCCCAATTCGGTGAACGCCTGCAGCACCTCGAGCCGCTTCTCGGCGTCGGCGGTCATCGCGCGGTTGTTGGGCACCAGCAGGTACGCGTACGCGCGCTCCTTCGAGCGGCCGACGCGCCCGCGCAACTGGTACAGCTGCGAGAGCCCGAACTCGTCGGCGTTGTCGACGATCATCGTGTTGGCGGTCGCGATGTCGATGCCACTCTCGATGATGCTGGTTGCGAGCAGCAGCTGTGCGCGCTTCTCGACGAACTCCAGCATCGCCTTCTCAAGCTGGCCTTCAGCCATCTGCCCGTGCGCCACGACGAGCTTCACCTCAGGCACGAGCTCGCGCAGCCGCTTCTCCATTGCGCCGATGGAGTGCACCCGGTTGTGGATGAAATAGACCTGCCCGCCGCGGGCCAGCTCGCGATGAATCGCCTCGCGGATCTGCGCCTCGTCGAACTTGTTCACGAACGTGCGGATGGCGCGGCGGTCGGCCGGCGGCGTGGTGATGAGCGACAGATCTCTCATGCCGCTCATCGCCATGTTCAACGTACGGGGGATGGGCGTCGCCGTGAGCGTCAGCGTGTCGACGGTGGTGCGCAGCCGCTTGAGCGACTCCTTCTGCTTCACGCCGAACTTCTGCTCTTCGTCGATGACCAGCAGCCCGAGGTCCTTGAACGAGGTCTGCGTCGACAACAGCTTGTGCGTGCCGATGACCACGTCGACGCGGCCTTCGCGCGCCTTCTGCAGCACCTCGCGCGCCTCCGACGGTTTGCGCAGCGACGACACGACGTCGACCGTCACCGGGTACCCGTGGAAGCGCTTCCTGAAGTTGTTGAAGTGCTGGTGCGCGAGCAGCGTGGTGGGCACCAGCATCGCCACCTGCTTGCGGTCCAACACGGCCTTGAAGATGGCGCGCATCGCGACCTCGGTCTTGCCGTAGCCGACGTCGCCGCAGACCAGGCGGTCCATCGGCATGGGTTTCTCCATGTCGGCGATGACGTCGTCGATGGCCTTCTGCTGGTCGGGCGTCTCCTCGAACTCGAAGTCGGCCTCGAACTGGCGGAAGTAGCGGTTCGCCGGCGAGAACGCGTGGCCGCGGTGCGCCTTGCGCTGCGCGTAGAGCGAGAGCAGCTCCGCGGCCATCTTGAGCAGCTGTTCCTTGACGTACGCCTTGCGCTTCTCGAAGGCGCCGGTGCCCAGCTTGTCGAGCGCGATGTTGCTCGCGTCGCCGCCGGTGAACTTCGAGATGAGCCGCAGCCGGCTGACGGGCAGGTAGATCTTGTCTTTCCCCGCGAAGTCGAGCGCGAGGAAGTCGGCCATCACGCCGTTGACCTGCATCGTCTTGAGGCCCGCGTAGCGACACACGCCGAAGTCGCCGTGCACGCAGAGGTCGCCCTCCTTGAGATCTTGAAAGCTGGCGGCGAAGCCCTCGGCGGCGTTGCGGCGGCGGCGTGAACGGCGCTTCACGCGCTGGCCGAAGAGATCTTCGTCAGCGAGCACCACCAGCGCGTTCGCCGCGTCGATGAAGCCCGAGCTCAAGTCTCCGATCAGCAGCTCGACGACGCCCTTCGGCGCCGCTGCCTCGCCCAGCGTCGCGCCGAGCTTCGTCTTCACCTTGCGCTCGGCGAGCATGCGCTTGAGGCGATCAGCCTGCCCCGCGGAGCCGCACGCCACGCACACGCGGAAGTCGTCTTCACGCCACTTCGCGAATCGCTCGAAGAACGGCGCCAGCGCACCTTCTTCACCGTGATGCGTGCGGATGGCCTCGCGCAGCTCACGTGTCGTGCCGAGGTGGAACGCCACCGGCTCCGTCGCGCCGTCATCGAGCGAGAACCCGCCGGTCACCACGCGGAACTTCGAGAGCTCCGCGTCGACCTCCTCCTCGGTCAGGAAGTGCGCGGGCGGCGGCATGGTGAGCTCCATGCGGCGGCCGGCGTCGGTGTAGCTGTTGTCGATCTCCGTCGTCAGCTCGTCGAGCGCGCGCGCCTGCGCGTTCGGTTCATCGAGCCAGATGATGGGCGCGGCGTGCCAGCGGCGCACGTAGTCGAACACCGTCGACAGCCCGCCGTCGAAGAAGCCGGGCAGCAGCGCCTCGAGACCGCCCGCGCCCAGGCCCTCGCGGAGCTGCTCGAGCCGCTCGCGCACGCGGCTGGTCGGCACCTGCTGCGTCTCGGCCAGCGCGCGCACCGACGCCTCGGCCCGCGCGCGTGTCTCCGGCGAGAAGTACAGCTCGCGCGCCGGGAGCAACGTCAGCAGCTTCACGTCTTCGATGGTGCGCTGCGTGTCGGGGTCGAACGCGCGCATCGTCTCCACGGAGTCGCCGAAGAACTCGAGGCGCACCGGCGTCTCGTGCAGCGCGGGGAACACGTCGAGGATGTCGCCGCGCGCCGAGAAGCAGCCCGGGTCTTCGACCAGCGGCGCGTTGCGGTAGCCCATGTTCGCCAGCCGCAGCGCCAGCGTGTCACGGCCCACGTCGTCGCCCACGCGCACCTCGCCCGAGAGCTTCGTCATCTCCGAGAGCGGCAGCACCTTGCGCGCCAGCGCCCGCACCGGCAGCACCAGCGCCGAGAACTTCTTGCCGTGCGCGAGGTGGAAGAGCGTCGCGAGGCGCTCGTTGGTCTCGCCGGCGTCGGGCACCAGCTCGTCCCACGGCATGACCTCGGAGCTGGCCAGGCGCTGCACCTGGGCGTCACCGCCGAGGAAGAAGGCGAGCTCCGCGGCCAGGGTGTCGGCGGCGTCGTCGTCGACGGTCACGCACACCAGCGGCGCTCCGTGTTCGCGCGCGAGCCTCGAGAGCACCCACGCGCGCGCGGAGCCCGAGAGGCCGGTGGTCCGCACGCGTTTCCCGACAGCGAGCTGCAGCACGCGCGTCACGTAGCGCGGCGCGCGTATTCGTCAACGCGATTGCACGCGCACCAGCACTTCTTCGAGGTCGGCGGGCGTGAAGGGCTTCATCAGCACTTCGGGCGCGTAGGTGGCGATGAAGGCCTGCGCGCGCTCGGTGAAGGTGCCGCCGGTCATGAACACCACGTGCTTGCGTTGCGCGGCGTCGAGCCGGTCCCACAGATCCATCCCCGAGAGGGCGGGCATCATCAGGTCACACAGCACCACGTCGAAGTCGGTGGCCGCGAGCACGCCGATCGCCTCCTGGCCCGAGCGCGCGACGCTGACCTCGTGCCGCCGGCTGAGCAGCCGCTGCACGCTGCGCAGAATCGCGGGCTCGTCGTCGACCACGAGGATCTTGAGCTTCCCCGCCGACTGCCGGGGCGGCTGCGCACGCGCCGCGACGCTCGCCAGCGGCAGGCGCACCGTGAAGCGCGCGCCCTGGCCGAAGGTGCTCTCGGCCTCGAGCGTTCCGCCGCATTCCTGCACGATGCCGCGGCTCAAGAAGAGCCCCAGGCCCATGCCTTCGCCCGCGGGCCGGGTGGTGAAGAAGGGGTCGAAGATGCGCGAGAGCATGTCGGGGGCGATGCCGACGCCCGTGTCTTGCACGGTGATGATCGCGTGGCCCTCTTCCTCGCGCGTGGTGACGCGCACCTCGTTCGCGCTGGCGTGCCCATCGGGGATGGCGCGCGCCGCGTTCGCCAGCAGGTTGAGCACCACCTGACTCAGGCGCGCCTCGTTCGCGTACACCGGCGGCACCGGCTTGAGGTCGGTCAGCACGCGGGCCCGATGGCGGAGGTCGTTGCGCATCAGGTTCAGCGAGGCCTGCACCACGCGCGTGACGTCGCATTCAGCGCGCAGGTGTTCATCGGTGCGGCCGAAGGGCGTCATGCTGCTGACGATCTTCCGTACGCGGTCGGCGCCCTCGAGCGCCTCGTTCACCGCGGCGCGGAGCTCTTGCAGGTCGACGCCGGGCTGCGGCGCGAGCTGCTGGAGGAGATCGCCGACGAAGTTGAGGTTCGACATCACGAACGAGAGCGGGTTGTTGATCTCGTGCGCGACGCCCGACGCCATGGTCGAGAGGCTGTTGAGGCGCTCGGTCAGGCGCACCTGCGCCTGCGCCATGGTCTGCGCGGTCACGTCTTGCACCACCGTGAGCTCGCGCAGCGGCTGGCCATCGACCCCGGAGACGAGCTGCACCCAGACGTGCACCGCGCGCACGTCGTTGGTCGCGGTGCGCAGGCGCACGGTCAACGGCCCCGGCGAGAGCTCCGGGCGCGCGGCGTACGCGCGGAACGCCGGCAGATCTTCGGGCACGACGAAGTGCTCCAGCGAGCGGACGTCGACGTCGCGAACGCCCAGCAGCTCCCGCAGCCGCGAGGTGAGCGTCACCGTGCCGTCGGTGAGGTCGCGCTCCAGCACCGCGAGCTGCGTGAGCTCGAACGCGTCGTGCACCAGCTCGCGCGCGCGCGAGAGCTCGTGCCGCTCGGCGATGCGGGTGGTGATGTCGACGCCGCGCGCGAAGAAGGTCGCGCCACCCTGCGGCGCGGAGCCGCGGGTGACCTGCCAGGCGACGGTGCGCCACTCCCCCGTCACCGCGCGCAGGCGGCAGGAGAACTCGCGCGTGGCCCACCCGGAGGCGTCGAAGCGCTCGAGCATCTTGAGGTCATCGGGGTGGATGAGCCCCCACAGCCCCTGGCCGAGGTAGCGCTCGCGGGGCCCCCCGAGCTGCGTCACCGTGGCGTCGTTGACCTGCAGCACCGAGTAGTCGCGGTCGGTGATGATGAGGATGTCGTCGGAGAGCTCGAAGAAGCGCTCCAGCACGCGCAGCTCGCTCACCACCGTCAGCTCGCGCGTGATGTCGAGCATCGCCAGCGCGACGAACTCCGGCTCGCCGCGGGCGTCGAGCAGCGGCACCGCCGAGATGACGATGTCGCGGTACCTCCCGTTCTCCCGGTGCAGCGCGAGGCGACGACGCAGCACCGGCGCGCGGTTCTTGAGCGCTTGCGAGCTGGGGAGCTCCTCCGGCGGCAGCGGCGAGAGATCGGCGCGGAGGATGCCGAGCTCCCGCGGGGTCAGCGCGCCGCGCGCCAGCCCCTCGGGCAGCCCGAGGATGACCGCGGCCTCCTGGTTCCATTCCACGAGCCGCAGCTGCGCGTCGCAGAGCACGATCCCCTCGGCCAGGGCACCGAAGAGCGGCTGGAAATCGGAGAGCGCCACGAGCGAGGGTGTAGCGCGGACTCCGTGGGCACCCAAGGCGGTGTACGCTCCCGCGCCATCGTGAGTGGACGAATCGGAAGCGCGTTGAAGCGGCGGATGAAGTCGTGGACCAGCTCGCTCGCCGGGGCCGACCTCGACGAGGCGCTGGCCGGCGAACGCCCGCAGAATGAGTACGGCGTCGATTCGTTCGGCTTCAGCCTCGACTACGCGCTCTCCGCCATCGGCCCGCTGCTGTGGCTCTACAAGCACTACTGGCGCACCGAGGTCTTCGGCATCGAGAAGGTGCCGCCGGGGCGCGTGCTGCTGATCAGCAACCACTCCGGGCAGCTGCCCATCGACGGCGCGATGATCGGCGTGGCGATGCTGACCCGGGCGACGCCGCCGCGCGCCATCCGCAGCATGGTGGAGAAGTGGATGGCGACGTTGCCGTACGTCTCGACCTTCTTCGCGCGCGTCGGGCAGATCGTCGGCACGCCCGAGAACTGCCGCCGCCTGCTGGAGCAGGACGAGTCGATCCTCGTCTTCCCCGAGGGCGTGGGCGGCCTCAACAAGCCGTATTCGGAGCGCTACCAGCTGCAGCAGTTCGGCCTCGGCTTCATGCGCCTGGCGCTCGAGACCAACACCCCCATCGTGCCGGTCGGCGTCATCGGCGGCGAAGAGCAGGCGCCGGCCATCTTCAACCTGAAGGGCGTCGGCAAGCTGTTCGGCATGCCCGCGTTGCCCATCACGCCCTACGGGCTCCCGGTGCCGTTGCCGACCCGGTACCGGCTGCACTTCGGTGACCCGCTGTACTTCACCGGCAGCCCTGACGACGACGACGCGGAGCTCGAGAAGAAGGTGAAGGTGGTGAAGGGCGCGATCGCGCAGCTGCTGGAGAAGGGCCTCGAGGAGCGCAAGGGAGTCTTCTTTTGAAGAAGGTGTTGCTGACCGGCATCTCCGGGAACCTCGGCCGCGCGGTGGCGAAGGTGCTGCACCGCGAGGCGCACGTCATCGGCGTCGATCGCCGGCCCTTCATCGGCCGCCCCAAAGACGTGGAGCACTTCCAGATCGACGTGCGCAAACGGAAGCTCGACGAGGTCTTCCGCAAGCACAAGCCCGACGCGGTCATCCACATGGGCATCATGCATGACCCGCGCATGAGCGCGTCTGACCACCACTCCTTCAACGTGGTGGGCACCATGAAGGTGCTGGAGTGCGCGGCGCGCTACGGCGTGAAGAAGGTGGTCGTGCTCTCCAGCGCCAACGTCTACGGCCCGTCGCCCGACAACTCGAACTTCCTCACCGAGGAGTCGCCGCTGATGGCGGCCTCGCGTTTCCCGCAGGTGAGAGACCTCATCGAGGTCGACATGCTGGCCCACGCGTTCTTCTGGAAGCACCCGGAGATCGAGACCGTGGTGCTGCGCCCGGTGCACATCGTGGGCGCCTCCATTCGAAACGCGCCGTCGAACTACCTGCGCCTGCAGCGCCCGTGGGTGATGGCTGGCTTCGACCCGATGGTGCAGCTCATCGCCACCGACGACGTCGCCAGCGCGCTCGTCGCGGCGCTCAAGCCCGGCTTGAAGGGCGTCTACAACGTCACGGGCCCGGGCGAGGTGCCGCTCTCCAGCGTGTTCGAGGAGCTCGGTCACAAGCCGCTCCCGGTGCCGCACGTGGTGGCGCGGCCGATCCTCGGCGCGCTCTTCCGCTACCGGCTCGCCAACTTCCCGCCGGAGGAGCTCGACCACGTGCAGTTCCTCTGCATGGTCGACGGCGCGCGGTGGCGAGCGGAGTCAGACTGGGCGCCCGCGTTCTCGATGCGCGACACCATCCGCTCCGTCGTCGGCGAATAGCGCGGCCATGACATGCGAGTCAGGCCCGAGGGCTGATCTGCCGTGTTCCTGACGGCTTGGTCCGCCTGTAACGTGTTTGAATTACTCGGAACGTGAGCCCTGGATGCCATGGCATTCAGGTTGCTTTGTCATGGCTCCGGTTAGGAGGTTCCATAGGGGAACTTCCGACGCCCGTCGCCTCGGCCGGCCCCGAGACGGCGGGCGATTTTTTTTGTGCGTTACTCGGCCTTCTTCGGCGGCGCGGGCTTGAGCTCTTCGAAGGGGCCGTCGTCCTGGCTCTCGAGGATCCACGCCTCGTGGCGCCACACGAAGACGCTGGTGACCACCGCGGTCTTCTCGACGTTCGAGGGCATGCGGTACCAGCTGATCTTCGAGACCACCGTGGCGCTCATCAGGTCGGGCGCGATCTTCGCGTCTTCGAGCTCGAAGTTGGTGATGTAGAGGTCGCGATCGTCGTCGTGCTTGAGGCGCTCCTTGATGAACGAGGCCTGGCGCTCCTCGACGATGAGCTCCGCGGCGCCGCGGAAGTCCTTCCACCGCGCGCGCTGGTGGAACTTCTCCACGGCGGGCTTGATCAACTCGGGGTCGCCCTTGTCGTGCGCGCAAGCGCTGAGTTGGAGGGCGAAAAGGAGAGCGAGGGCTCGTTTCATGGCGCGCGACGGTAGCACCCACCTCCGCTATGGTCCCGCGCGCTTATGTCCAAGCCGATGGTGGAGAAGTATGAGTCGATGCTCGCGCAAGACCCGGCGAGCACCGTCTTCGTTGAGCTCGCGCGCGCCTACATCGAGCGCGGCGAGAACGAGAAGGCGATCGCCACCTGCCAGCAGGGGTTGACGCACCACCCGAACTCCGTGTCGGGGCGCGTGCTGTGGGGGAAGGCGCTCATCAACGCCGGAAAGGCCGCCGACGCGATGAAGCAGTTCGACCTCGCGGTGAACATCGATAAGGACAACCCGCACGCCTACAACCTCATCGGCGAAGCGCTGCTCCGCAAAGGCCTCTACCGCTCGGCGCTGCCCATCCTCCGGCGCGCGGCCGGGCTGCAACCCAACAACGCGCGCGTGCAGGAGTGGCTCGAGAAGACCAAGCAGGCGTTGGCCGGTGGCCCCGCGCCGGTGCTGGGTGACGCGCCGCTCACCACCGAGCAGCCCGCGTTCGTGCCGAAGGAGGCGCCGAGGGCCGCCGCGCCCGCGAAGCCCGCGCCCGCCGCCGCGCCTGACCCCTTCGCCGCGTTCGCGCCCGCGAAGACCGACCCCGACACCCAGCCCACGGTGCTGATGAGCGTGCCGGGCCGCGCGCCCGCCGCCGAGCGCGACGAGAGCAACACCCAGGAGCTCCCCCTCGTCGGCGCCACCATCGACCCGCCAGACCCGTTCGCGAGCTTCGGCGCCGGGGAGCCGGAGACGATGCACGGGCTCACCAGCACCTTCGACGCGCTCGGCGCCGGCACCACCGCGCCGCGCCCGTCTGCGGCCACCGCTGCGCGCCCTCCGATGGCGTCGCCGCCGGTGGTGAGCACCGAGCCCTCGGTGGTCATCGGCACCGAGCTCGAAGAAGCGCCCCGCGCCACGCAGGCCGGCGGCCCTCCGGTGTTGCAGCAGGTCGACCTCCCCGTGAAGCCGGCGGGGCTGCTCGACGACGTCGTCTCGCAGCAGTCGGAGATCCCCACCAGCGAGTTCCAGATGCCGGGGATGATCCAGACCCCGCGCCGCGCGGAGCAGCTCGACCTGCCGGCGCCGAAGCGCGGCGGCGGGCTGCTCGACGACATCCCCGACGAGGTGATGGAGCCCCCCTCCGTCGTCTCGTCGCGCACCGACCTCAACACCCAGGCCACCGAGGCCATCGCCAAGGAATACGAGCGCGAGCTGCGCGCCAAGCTGGAGGTCACCAAGTCGAAGAAGACCTTCTGGCAACAGCACGGCACCAAGGTGCTCGCGGCGATCGCCATCTCGGTGGTGTTGCTGGGCCTCGGCGGCTCGTTCTTGTGGACGCGCGTGAAGAACCAGGGCGAGACGCTCGACTCCGCCATCGCCAAGGGCCTCGCCGGCATCAACGCCGACACGAAGGAGCAGTACGGCGCCGCCATCAAGGCGCTCGAGCAGGCTCTCTCGATGGACGACGACAACACCGAGGCGCAGGCGCTCTTCGGCTACGCCAAGGCGATGATGTTCGCCGAGCACGGCGGCACGCCTGCTGATCGCGACGCGGCCCTCGCGGCCTTCGCGCGGCCCGGCGTGCGCAACGCGCGGCCCGACCTCGCGCTGGTGGTCGACTACCTCACCGCTGACGGTGACTCGAAGGCCGCGGCGCGCCAGCAGCTGCTCAGCTCCGACATGGAGAAGGGCGTGGTGCAGGCCCAGGCCGGCCGCATGTACCTCGCCGACAAGAAATACGACGACGCGCTGGCGCGGCTGAAGAAGGCCACCGAGCTCGACCCGCGCAACACCCGCGCGCTGGTGTCACTCGGTGACTACTACCTCGCCTTCGAAGACTGGACCTCGGCGCTGGAGATGCTCTCGCGCGCCGAAGCGCTCTCGAAGTTCCACCCCGCGCGCGTCATCGGTCAGTCGAAGGCGCGGCTGGAGCTCGGCCGCGAGCTCCCGGAGGCGCTGGGAGATCTCGAGGGGCTGCCCGGCTCCGCGGAGATCCCTCCCGCGCTCAAGGGGCGCTACGCGCTGGTGCTGGGCCTCGCGCAGTCGGCCAACGGCAAGCACGAGGACGCGCTGCGCACGTTGACCGAGGCGCAACCGAAGTTCCCCGAGCTGGCCGGCGAGTTCGCGATGGCGCTGGGCACCGCGCAGAAGGCCGCGGGCCAGATGGCGCAGGCGCAGAAGTCGTTCGAAGACGCGCTCAAGAAAGACCCGCGCAGCGAAGATGCGAAAGAGGGCCTCGGCCGCGTGCTGCTGGCGCGCTCGCGCGAGAAGGAGCTGACCGATCGCCTCCGCCCGGAGAAGGACGCGCGCAAGGTCGCGCTGCTGCGCGGCATCGCGTGGTACCGCCTGGGTGACTACAAGAAGGCGCGCAGCGAGCTGCAGACCACGCAGGTCGGCGGCAAGTACCCCGCGGAGGCCGCCATCTACCTCGCGCTCAGCGACGCGGCCGAAGAAGGCAGCGGCGACAAGGCGATCGAGACGCTCGAGAAGTTCGCCAACACGCTCAAGAAGAACCGCGCGGTGGTGCAGGTCGCGCTGGCCCGCGTCTACATGCAGAAGGGCGCGTTGGACAAAGCGCGCGCCCAGCTCGAGGAGGCCGCGAAGGACCCGCAAGACTACGAGGGCAACGCGATGCTCGGCGAGCTGCTGCTGAAGGCCGGCGTGCCCACCGAAGTGGCGATGGAGCCGCTGCTCCACGCGGTGGAGCGCAACGGCAGCCACGCGCCGTCGAAGCACCTGCTGATTCGCGCGCTGCTCTCGGTGGGCAAGGTGAGCGACGCGGTGAAGCAGGTCGACGCGTGGGTGGTCGACAACCCGGGCCTCGACACCGTCTGGCGCGACGCCGCGCTCGTCTATCTGCAGGCCGGCCGCATCAAGGACGCGGCGGCCGCGCTGGCGAAGGTCGGCGACAAAGACGACATCGACTGGTTCCGCACCAAGGCGCAGGTCTCGTTCGCGGCGGGCGACGGCAAGACGGCGACCGAGGCGCTCACCAGGGCGAACAAGCTGAACCCGAAAGACGCCGACACCTTCTGTGAGATTGGCGCGATGTTCGTGCGGCAGGGGCTGCTCGACAACGCGGTCGCCGGCTACGGCGCGGCCACCGGCAACGACCCGAAGTCGATCTGCGGGCAGGGCGGGCCGCTCTACGCGCGCCCGGTGAAGGGCAAGGCGAAAGACCTCCTCACCAGCCTCGCCAACAAGAGCACCCACGCGTGGGAGAAGGGCTGGCTCCTCTCGTCGCTCGCGCGCGTGAAGCTGCTCGAGAACGACGTGCAGGGCGCGCGCGAGGTCGCCGACGACGCGATGGCCGCCGCGCCGTTCCACCCCGCGGTGTGGTTCGCCAACGGCGAGGTCTTCAGGCGCGAGAAGAACGACGACAAGGCCCTCGAGGCGTACGGCAAGGCCGTCGAATACGACGCGAGCTACAGCGCGGCGCGCCTGGCCTACGCCGACGCGCTGGCGAAGAAGGGCGGCGACGCGCTGCCGAAGGCGCTCGCGCAGTACCAGGCGCTGCTGGCCATCGACCAGAACGAGGGCGAGACCTCCCGCGTCGAGAAGACGATCACCGCCCTCAAGAAGCAGCTCGCGCAGTGACGTTCATGTCGAAAGTCCCCGTCTTCAGAATCTCGCTCAACAACGCGACGCTGCTGTCGGGCGCGTACCTGGTCATCGCCGCGCTGACGGAGGTGATTCGCCGCCAGTGGAACCCCCGGTGGATCGAGCGCGTCTCGCTGTCGCTCGAGGCCTTCCCCGCGCGCACGCTCGACCTGTTGGGGTTGTTCGAGCCGCTCCGCCAGTCGTGGCTCCACAACCAGCTCAGCGTCACCCAGGTGCGGCTCATCTACGCGGGCACCACCGTGGCCATCATCTTCACGCTCGGCTTCGCCGTCGGCGCGGTGATGTGGCTCATCTCGAAGCTGGGCGGGCGCGAGGCGCGAACTCCAGAGGAGTGACGCGCGGCCGCTCCCGCAGCGCGTACCAGGCGCCCGCGAGCAGCACCGCCACGGAGAGCACCGTCCACAGCGCGGCCCAGACGATGGCCGGCACCCAGGTGATGTTCGCCAGCAGCGCCGCGTCGCTCTGCGCGCGCACCGCGGAGTTCCAGAGGTCGTCCTTCAGATCCATCGCGGCGTAGAGCGCGGTGAAGCTGGCGATGAAGCCGTTGACCGCGCCCACCACGCCGTCGGGCAGCACGCGCGCGCCCACCGCGAACGCCGCCGCCATGAAGAACGAGAAGGCGATGGTGAAGCCGTCGCGCGCCGAGAAGACGCCCATCACCGCCAGCCACACCGCGGCCAGCGTCAGCATCGGGCGCCGCGCGTTGAAGCGGAAGGTCGCGATCAGCAGCGCCACCGAGATGAGCGCGCTCCCCACGTAGCCCGCGGAGTAGACGATCATCTGCGCGAAGAACGAATCAGGCGTGCGTGAGAGACACGCGCCCGACTCGTTGAGCGACAACGTCACCCGCTCCACCGAGCCGCCGACCAGCAGCGAGGCCACCGCGTGGCCGGTCTCGTGGCCCATCACCGCCAGCAGCTTGAAGGGCAGCAGCCACGGAGACTCCCAGAAGAAGACGCCCAGCACACACGTGGCGAGCAGCAACAGCGCCCGGCCGACGTGGAGCTCGCTCTTCACAAACCGGGAACGCCGGTGCTCCCGCAGAAAGTTCCCGAGTCGAGCGCGCGGGCGAAGCGGGGCAGGCGCGAGGGCAGGGCGCGCAGCGCCGGGTAGTCACGCAGCAGCTCGGTGAGGTCTCGCTGCGAGAGCATCGAGAGGCAGGCGTACTCCGGCGCGAAGACGCGCAGCCGCGCCGGCGAGCCGGTCATCGCGCCCGTCACCGCGAGGAACTGGCCCTGCGTCACCTCGTACAGCTTCGGCTCCTGACCCGCGCGCGCGCGGTCTTCGATCATCAGCCGGCCGTGCGTCACCACCGCCAGCAGGTTGGTCACCTCGCCCGGCGTCACCAGCGCGCTCCCGCGCTCCAGCTCGTGGTTCTTGAAGCGGCCGATGAGGCGCGCCCGCGCGATGGAGTCGATGTCGGTGAAGAGCTTGCCGCTCATGAAGCCCTCCACCAGGCGCTCCCGGTAGAAGCCCAGCAGCCGCTGGTGCAGCACCTCGTCGTCGATGAGCAGCGCCTGCAGCTGCTCCGCCGACAGCTCGAGGATGGTGCAGTCGCCGATGGCGCGCGCCGACGCGGCCCGGAGCTGCGCCGAGAAGAGCCCGAACAACCCGAACGCCTCACCGCGCGAGGTGTGCCGCAGCGCGACCTCGCGGCCGTCCTTGTGGCGCAGCAATTCGAGCGTGCCGTCGACCACCACGAAGAAGCTGGTCGCCTCGTCACCTTCGGCGAAGAGCAACTCGCCGTCGGGCACCTCGAGCTGGATCGCGCCGTGCGCCATCGCCTCCAGCGACTTCGCCGGCAGGTCGCGGAACAGCGGCACCTGCGTCAGCGCGAAGTACGCGACCTCGGTGTCGGCCCGCACCGTGCCGTGCACCGGAGGCGCGACCTGGATGCGCGCCGTCTTCGGGTCGGTGTCGAACGACTCCTCATACCCGGGCCGCTTCGCCTCTTCCTTCATGTGCTGCAGCACATCGGCGGGGATCAGCGACGGCGGCGCAGGAATGGGAATGGCGACTCGAAACATCAAACCCCTCGAAACGGCGGGAAAAGAGACAACGTGAGAAAAGGTGCGAGACTCGCGCAGCATGTACGAAGCCGATGCCACACGAGTCAAGCCCACGCTGGCGGTGCTCTCAGGGCTTGAGGGGCTGCGCCGCGTGCCGAGCGGGCTGACGGTGGTGCAGCAGCTCTTGTCGCTGAGCGAGGGGCCGGCCTTCATCAGCACCAACTCCCCGGAGTGGTTTGAACACTTCGACGTGCCGCTGGTGGCCGACGTGGTGTCGAACCGCGGCGCGGCGGGCGGCGTGGTGACGGCGCTGGCCTTCGCGACGACCGAGTGGGTGCAGGTGGTGAGCTGCCAGAGGCCGTTCGTGACGAAGGGGCTGCTCAAGCAGCTCTGGGCGCACCGACACGCGCACACCGACGCGGTGTGCCTGGAGCTCGACGGCGCGCTGGAGCCGCTGGTGGGCTTGTACCGGCGGGAGCTGGTGTACGACTGGGAGCCGCGCCTCGATGGCGCGCCCGCGCTGATCAACCTCGTCGAGTCATGCCGGGTTGACGGCGTGCGCTGGAGCGGCGATGAGCGGAGCGTGAATTCGACGCGCAGGTCGCAAAGCGCGACTGAAAGTTTCAGCAACGTCTGGAGAGTTGGTACCGTGCCTGCTCAGGTCTCCCCATGGTAGCGAAGACGTTCGACAAGGCCGTTACCGGCTTCAACCACAACATCAAACACAAGGGGAAGGTGTACCACGTCCAGACCGAAGACTCGGGCGTGAACAACCCCCACATCATCACGCACCTCTTCGTGGGCGGGAACATCCTCGCCACCAAGAAGTCGTCGTACACCGACATCGTCAAGAGCGAGAACCTCGCGGAGCTGGTGCGCGAGATGATGGAAGAGCAGCACAAGCAGATGCTGCGGAACCTCATCAACGGCACCTACGACAACGTCGATCGCAGCGCGACGGCGTACCAGCCGGGTGAGCTCGACATGAACGCGGCCAAGGCGCCTCCGCCGGCCGTGGTGAAGCCCGCCGCGCCCGCGCCGCTCAAGCTGACCAACATCGCGCCCGCCGCGCCGGCCACCGCGCCGTTGCCCGCCGAGGTACTTGCCGCCCGTCAGCTCAAGGAGAAGCCGAAGGAGAACAACGTCGGCGTGGAGACGCTCTTCGGTGAAGACCTGATCTCCGAGAAGAGCCTCGATGAGGTGATTCTTTCGTATCTCGCAGGTGAAGGCGGTTAGCCGCTTTTTGGGGTACACGGCCGCGCCATGAGCGCGCTCGACACCCTCTGCATCAATACCATCCGTACGCTGTCCATCGACGTCATCCAGAAGGCCGACTCCGGGCACCCGGGGTTGCCGCTGGGCGCCGCGCCGATGGCGTACGTGCTGTGGCAGAAGCACCTGAAGCACTCGCCGAATGACCCGAAGTGGGCCGACCGCGATCGCTTCGTGCTGTCAGCCGGCCACGGCTCGATGCTGCTTTATTCGCTGCTGCACCTCACCGGGTACCCGCTCTCGAAAGAAGAGGTGCTCAACTTCCGCCAGTGGGGGAGCAAGACGCCCGGTCACCCCGAGTCTTTCCTCACGCCCGGCGTGGAGGCGACCACGGGCCCGTTGGGTCAGGGCCACGCGAACGCGGTGGGCATGGCGATGGCGGAGCGCGCCCTCGCCGCGCGCTTCAACCAGCCGGGCCACGAGGTGGTGAACCACTACACGTACGCGCTGGTCGGCGACGGTGACGTGATGGAGGGCGTGGCGATGGAGGCCGCGTCGCTCGCCGGGCACCTCAAGCTGGGCAAGCTGATCTGCCTGTACGACGCCAACGACGTGACGCTCGACGGGCCGGCGAAGCAGTCGTTCACCGAAGACGTCGGCGCGCGCTACGCGTCGTGGGGCTGGCAGGTGCTGCACGTCGCCGATGGGAATACCGACCTCGCGGCGCTCGACGCGGCGCTGACCGCGGCGAAGGCGGAGACGACGAAGCCCACGATGATCATCGTGAAGACCACCATCGGCTACGGCTCTCCGAACAAGGCAGGCAAGTCGTCGTCGCACGGCAGCCCGCTGGGCAAAGACGAGATCGCGCTCACCAAGAAGGCGCTCGGCTGGAACTACGAGGAGCCGTACTTCATCCCTCCCGAGGCGCTGGCGAACTTCCGCACGGCGGTGACGCGCGGTGACGCCGCGAAGAGCGAGTGGAGCAAGCGCTTCGAGGCCTACCGGGCCGCGCACCCCGAACTCGCGAAGGACTTCGAGCGCGTGATGTCGGGCGTGTTGCCGGCGGGCATCGAGGCGGCGCTGCCGTCATTCCCCGCGGGCACGGGCGTGGAGACGCGCACCGCGGCGGGCACGGCGCTCAACGCCTTCGCGAAGGTGGTACCGGAACTCATCGGTGGCGACGCCGACCTCGGCGGTTCGACCAAGACGGTGTTGAAAGACGCGGGCTCGTTCGACGGGCAGAGCGGCAAGGGCCGCAACATCCACTTCGGGGTGCGCGAGCACGCGATGGCCGCCATCGCCAACGGCATGAGCTACCACGGCGGTGTTCGCCCCTTCACGGCGACGTTCTTCTGCTTCGTCGACTACATGCGCCCCGCGGTGCGCCTCGCGGCGATGAACGCGCTGCCCGTGGTGCACGTGTGGACGCACGACTCCATCGGCCTCGGTGAAGACGGCCCCACGCACCAGCCGGTGGAACATCTGATGGCGATGCGCGGCATGCCGGGTCTGCGCACGGTGCGCCCGGCCGACGGCGCCGAGTCTGCGGAGGCGTGGCTCTACGCGCTCAAGCGCACCAACGGCCCGACGGGCCTGGTGCTGACGCGCCAGAAGGTGCC
This sequence comes from uncultured Archangium sp., assembly GCA_946479335.1. Next base: position 4,518 of record CAMLFP010000030.1, on the reverse strand, counting down.
GTCGTTCGACCACGCGAAGCTGGGCGCGGCGAGCGGGCTGCACAAGGGCGCGTACGTGCTCGCGGAGGCGTCGGCGGCGCCGAAGTGCATCCTCATCGGCACCGGCTCCGAGGTGCAGCTGGCGATGGGCGCGAAGGACGAGCTCGAGAAGGCCGGCATCCCCACGCGCGTGGTGTCGATGCCGTGCATCGAAGAGTTCCGCGCGCAGGACGCCGCGTACAAAGAATCGGTGCTGCCGAAGTCGGTGAAGGCGCGCGTCTCGGTCGAAGCGGGCGTCACGTTCGGCTGGCGAGAGATCGTCGGCGACGCCGGCGAGTGCGTGGGCGTCGATGAGTTCGGCGCGTCGGCGCCCGACAAGATCCTCTTCGAGCAGTACGGCCTGACCGTTGGTCACGTCGTCGCCGCCGCGAAGAAGTCGCTCGGCGCGGCATGACGGAGCGCTACCGGCTCGAAGACGGCACGCCGTGCATCGATCTGCGGCTCGCCAGCTTCGAGACGCTGTTCGACAAGCGCGACCCATCGCCGTTTCGCGAGCGCGATCTCGACGTGGGCTTGTACGCGTACCTGCGCGATTCGATGGAGGACCTGCTGGGCCGCGCGCCGCGGCTCGTGTTCTGGCTCGAAGACGAGTGTGAGGTGGGCGCGGTCCGCGAGGCGGTGCACGGCTACGTGAGCTGGGAGCTCGATCGCCTGCAGCGCGCGCGCACCCGGGCGCTGCGCTTCGCGTGGACGGGGTTTGGCGTCGCCATCATGGCCATCGCGGCGCTGATGTCGCTCGCGGCGCTCGTCCACGACAACTGGCCGGGGCTCCTGGGCGACGCGTTGCGCGAGAGCCTGGTCATCTCGGGCTGGGTGCTGCTGTGGCGGCCGATGGAGGTGCTGGTGTTCGACGCGCTGCCGTTCCACCGCGAGCGCCACGTGCTGCGGGAGCTGCTCGCCGCGCCGCTCGAGCTGAGGCGAGGGAAGGGCGTGCGTGCTCCGGCGGTTGTGACACACTCGACGCCTTGACCTCGAATACACCGCAGCGACAGATCAGCATCTGGTGGTGGGCCTTCGGCTACTTCGCCGCGTACGTGCCGTACTCCGCGCTGACCAAGGCGCTCTCTGACGGCCGGCTGGGCGAGAAGGTGGCGGGCAACGCGATCCTCCCGCTCTCCACGTTCGCGTCGTTCCTCGCGATGATTGCGTTCCTCGGAGGCACCGGCTGGTGGCGGAGCGCGACGCGCACCTCCTTCGGCTTCCCGCGCCCGACGTTGTGGACCGCGCTGTCGGGCCTGTGCGGCGCGACCATCCTCACCACCACCACGCTCGCGTACACCATCAGCGGCGTCTCCATCGTGTTCATGATGCTGCTGTTGCGCGGCGGGCTGTTGATGCTCGCGCCCCTCATCGACCTCGTGTCGGGCCGCAAGGTGCAGGTGCTCTCGTGGGTCGCGCTGGCGCTGACGTTGAGCTCGCTGTTGGTGACGTTCATCGGCCACGACGGCGACTTCGCGCTGCCGCTGGTGGCGATCGCCGACGTCACCGCGTACCTGTTCGCGTACTTCGTGCGGCTGCGCTTCATGTCGAAGCTGGCCAAGAGCAACGACGCGGAGGTCACGCGCCGCTACTTCGTCGAGGAGCAGCTGGTCTCCACGCCGGCCGCCTTCCTCGCGCTGTGCGTGCTGGCGCTCATCGGCGGCGGGCCGCTCGACGACATCCGCCGCGGGTTCACCGAGTTGCCGTTCTCTTCGATGGTCGGCTGGCCGCTCATCATCGGCGTGATGTCGCAGGGCACCGGCATCTTCGGCGCGCTGGTGTTGCTCGACAAACGCGAGAACACCTTCTCGGTGCCGGTCAACCGCGCGTCGTCGATGCTCGCCGGCGTCAGCGCGACGCTCATCATGTGGCTGCTGGGGCTCGGCAAGGCGCTCGATTGGCGCGAGGCCGTCGGCGCCGGCCTCGTCATCGCGGCCATCGTGGTGTTGAGCCTCCCTTCGCTGCTCAAACGGCGGGCGCCGGGTTGATCGAGTGGACCTCCCCGGAGCAACCAACTGTTGGAGCCACATGAACTTTGCTAACCCTCCATGCGTCGAGGGTAAGCCCCCTCGCCGGAGAATGAGCACATGCGCAAGACGTTGGTTTCCTTCGCACTTCTGATTTCGACGCTGGCCTTTGCGGCGCCTCCGTCGCCGGCTGCGAAGGCGGCCTTCGACAAGGGTGAGGCGGCGCTGGCAGCCGGCAACCTCGACCAGGCGGCGGCCGCGTACCAGGACGCCATCAAGGCCTCGCCGACCTACGCGGCGGCGCTCAACGGCTACGGCTCGGTGCTCTTCAAGAAGAAGCAGGCGCCCGAGGCCATCGCGCAGTTCCAGGCGGCGACCAAGGCCGACCCCAACTTCAAGCTCGCGTGGTTCAACCTCGGCTACGCGCAGCGCAAGTCGGGTGACTTCGCGGGCGCGGCCAGCGCGTACGAGAAGTACACCGCGCTCGACGCCAACGACCCCGACGGCTTCTACGGCCTCGCGGAGTCGTACAAGGGCGCGGGCCAGAACACCCAGGCCATCGCGGCGTACGAGAAGTACCTCGCGAAGGAGAAGCGCCCCTCCGAGCAGAAGTGGAAGGACAAGGCCGCCGAGTCCATCACGGCGCTGAAGGCCGCGGCGCCCGCGCCGGTGGCCGCTGCTCCCGCTCCGGCGCCTACGCCGGCTCCGGCGGCGACGCCCGTTGCTGCGGCGCCCGCGCCGAGTCCATTCACGCCGACGACGGCGCCCGCGCCCGCGCCGGTCGCGACGCCGGCTCCGGCACCTGCACCTGCCGCCGCGAACAACATCGGCGTGCCCGCCGCGCAGCGCGTGAAAGAGGGTGACGCGCTGTGGGCCGAGAGGAAGTACCGCGAGGCGAACTTCGCGTACATCGACGCGGTCAACGGCAACCCGAACGATATCGAGGCCAACTTCAAGCTGGGCAATTCGTACGCGGTGCTCGGCTACTACCAGCAGGCCATCGAGCGCTGGCAGCGGGTGCAGCAGCTCTCTCCCGACCCGGCGGTGAAGCAGAGCGCGGCCGACAACATCGCCAAGGCGCAGCAGAAGATGGCGTCGGCGGGCGGCGGCTCTCCGCAGGCGGCGAACACGCCTCCGGCGAAGGGCCCGGTGGCGGAGACCACGCGCGCGTCGGCGCGGCAGTATTACGAGTACGGCGTGCAGCTCATCGGCCAGAAGCGCTACGCGGAGGCGCTCAACTACCTCAACGAGGCCGTGCGCCTCGAGCCCACGCTGACCGTCGGGTACGTCGCGCGCGGCTCCACGCTCATCGGGCTGCGCCGCTTCAACGAGGCGACTTTGGACTATGGCTACGCGCTGCGCCTCGACCCCGCACGTTCTGACGCGGTGTATGGATTAGCGGAGGCCTACCGCGGGTTGAACCGCATCGATGAGGCCCGCACGTACTACCAGCGCTACGCCAGCTCGCGGGCGCCCGACGTGCGGCCGGAGTTGCAGGTCGACGCCCAGAACAAGCTGAACCAGATGCGCTGAAAGAGACATGAACACCGACATCAAGGCCATCACCGAGGCGGTGCAGAAAGAGTCCGCCTTCATCGAACCGCTGTTCCTCGAGGCCAGCAAAGTCATCGTCGGCCAGAAGCCGATGCTGGAGCGCCTCCTCATCGGCCTGCTGTGCAACGGCCACGTGTTGCTCGAAGGCGTGCCGGGCCTCGCCAAGACGCTGACGGTGCGCACCTTCGCCGATGTGCTGTCGGCGCAGTTCCAGCGCATCCAGTTCACGCCCGACCTGCTGCCCGCCGACGTGGTGGGCACGGTCATCTACAACCAGCAGACGGCGAGCTTCGCGGTGCGCAAAGGGCCGGTGTTCGCGAACATCGTGCTGGCCGACGAGATCAACCGCGCGCCCGCCAAGGTGCAGTCGGCGCTGCTGGAGGCGATGCAGGAGCGCCAGGTCACCATCGGCAACCAGACCTTCCCGCTGCCGTCTCCGTTCCTCGTGCTGGCCACGCAGAACCCGGTCGAACAGGAGGGCACGTACCCGCTGCCCGAGGCGCAGGTCGACCGCTTCATGCTCAAGGTGAAGGTCGGCTACCCGACGCGCGAAGAAGAGAAGGAGGTGCTCAACCGCATGACGGGCGAGAGCACGCCGAAGGCGCAGAAGGTCATCGGCACTGAACATCTCGCCGCCGCGCGCTCGGTGATGCACCAGATCTACGTCGACGAGAAGGTGAAGGACTACATCCTCAACCTGGTGTTCGCGACGCGCGAACCGCTGAAGTACGGCCTCAAGGATCTGCCCGACTTCATCCAGTACGGGGCGTCTCCGCGCGCGACCATCGCGCTGACGCAGGCGGCCCGCGCGCACGCGTTCTTGCGGCACCGCGGCTTCGTGACGCCGGAAGACGTGAAGGCCATCGGGATGGACGTGCTGCGCCACCGCATCGCGCTCACCTACGAAGCCGAGGCCGAGGAATACACGCCGGAGCGCATCATCCAGCGCGTGTTCGAGCGCGTCGAAGTCCCGTGAGGC
>CAMLFP010000029.1 GCA_946479335.1 uncultured Archangium sp. | reverse complement strand
CGCGACCAACCACTTCATCGCGTCGAGGCCGTCGTCGCGCTCGTGGATGATGGGGTACCAGTCGCCTTCGCTGTCCATCATGCCGCGCACGTCTTGCACCACGCAGGCGTAGCCGAGGCGGGCGAGCGCGCCGCACTGCAGGCGTTCGAGGTTGCGCAGCATCTTGTACGGGTTGCGCACGAAGATGGTGGGCGCCTTCTCGACGCCCGCGGGGCGGAAGATGGCCGTCGACAGCTTCACGCCGTCGCGCATCGGCACCATCACCGTCTCTTCGGTGAAGTCGGCGACGGTGAACTCCGGGAGCCCCGCCAGCCGCCGGTAGATTTCATGGCGCTGCCAGTACGCGATGAGGAACGCGACGAGCAGCACGGCGAGGGTGATGACAGCGAGCTTCATCTTCAAACGCGACCCTCTTAGCCGAGACGAAACGCGGCCTGCCGTTGATCTCTCACGGCGAGCAGGTGAACGGAGCGCGGGGCGACGAGGTACAGCACGACGAACTGTTCGCTGACGATCTGCCGGAGTTCGCGTGCCTTGAGCCGGTGAACGATTCTCTCGAGGACGAATCGATCATCGGGTGCGAGTGAATCATGTTCGCGAAACAGCGCGCCGATGCCCGGAGTGTCCTCGAGGAGCGGTGTGACGCGTGAGTCCATGTCTTCGCTGAAACGCAGCAGCGGAGCGATGCTCCCGTGGCGCTCGAGGTAGCGCTCGATGTCACGCACGTTGGCGTCGAAGTTCCGCGTGGCGCGAACCGGGAAGCTCACTTCTTCGCCAGCCGCTTCTTGAGCTTCTTGAAGTAGTCCTTCGCGTCGAACGTGCGGCCGGCGTCGACGTCATCGAGCCCGCGCTCGATGTTGAGCAGCGTGTCGCGGAACTCGAGTTGGCTCTCGAGCCGGTGGTAGTAGTCGAGCTTCGCGGCGTCGATCAGCGCCACGTACCCGCGCCCATTGCGGGTGATGACCTTCTCCGCGCCCTTGCGCACCTCCTCTGCGAGCTCTGAGAACCGGGTGCGCGCGTCGCTCAGCGAGACGATGTCGGAGGTCTGGATGGCCATGATGCCGAGCAGAATAACGTACAAGATTCACACTGGAAACCGGGTGCTCCCCGTTTTACAGACTGCGCATGCCTGAGTTGCCCGAAGTGGAGTTCGCCCGCCGCTCGCTGGTCCGCTGGTTCGACGGGAAGAAGCTGCAGCGCACCGAAGGTGACTTCAAGCTGCGCACCTTCCGCGACTCCGACGTGGGGATTTTTCAGTCGCTGAAAGGGCCGCTGAAGTCCGCCACGCGCCGGGGCAAGTACCTGATGCTGGGCTTCGGCGACGGGCTGGGGCTCATCGCGCACCTCGGCATGACGGGGAAGTTCCTGAAGCGCGCTCCCGGCGACGAGGTGAAGTGGAGCCGCGCGCGCTTCATCTTGAACTCCGGCGACGTCATCCACTTTCAAGACCCGCGCATGTTCGGGCAGCTCGACGCGCTGCCGGCGTCGGAGATCCCCGCGCGCAAGTCGGTGGCCAAGCTGGGCATCGACCCGCTCGTCGACGGGCTCTCGGTGGAGCAACTTCGCGAGGCCATCGGCTCGTCGAAGCAGCCGCTGAAGGTGGCGCTGATGGACCAGGAGCGCATCGCGGGCCTTGGCAACATCCACGCGGCCGAAGCGCTCTTCCGCGCGAAGCTGCACCCCTCGCGCACGCCGCCGTCGCTGACGCCGAAAGAATGGAGCGCGCTGGCGAAGGGCATCCGCGAGACCATCGACTTCGCGCTCAAGCACGAGGGCGACGGCGATGAGATTGAGTACGTCGAGGAACCCGGCGCGAAGAACCCGTTTCTCATCTACGGCCGCGCGGGGACTCCGTGCCGCCGCTGCAAGACGAAGGTGCAATCATTCACGCAAGGCGGGCGCACCACGCACTTCTGCCCGCACTGCCAGCCGAAAAAGGGAGCTTCGAAATGAACGGAAAAGCCAAGGGCCTCGACCACGTCGCCATCGCCGTGAAGGACCTCGACGCCACGGTGAAGTTCTACGTGGAGGTGCTGGGCTTCGCGCCGCCGGAGCTCGAGGAGGTCGCGACCGAGAAGGTGCGCACCGCCATCTTCGGGCACGGCATGGGCCGCATCGAGCTCATCTGCCCGACCGAAGGCGGCACCGGCGTCGCGAAGTTCCTCGAGAAGCGTGGCGAGGGGCTCCATCACATCTGCGTCGAGGTCGATGACATCGTCGGCACGCTGGCGGAGCTGAAGAACAAGGGCGCGCAGCTCCTCGATGAAGTGCCGAAGCCGGGCGCCGGCGGCGCGAAGGTCGCGTTCATCCACCCCAAGGGCGCGCACGGCGTGCTGACTGAATTGCGCGAAGGCCCGAAGAAGTGAGGAAATTCCCTCTCCCGTGGGGAGAGGGTCTCGCGAAGCGAGGGGTGAGGGGCGGATCAGTCGCCGCACGGCCCTCACTCAACCCTCTCCCAGGAGTGGGAGAGGCGGTTACGCGGGTTGCAGGAATTTCCCGTGCGCGAGGTACTCGATGGACTCCATCGAGCGCAGCCGCGCGGGGAGCTTCTTCAGCGCTGCATCGACGGTGAGCGGCTTCTGAAACACGTTCAACGTCGCCAGCAGCGCGGCGGCTTCTTCGCCTTGCTGGATCAGCGGATCAGCGAAGTGCTTCGCGTTCAGCTCCGGCGCGAGCGTCAGCCCGTTCCCCGTCGACGAGCGCACGGTGACCACCTCGGTCTTCGCGTGCTTCGCCGGTACGCGGTGCGACCCCAGCCAGTCGCCAAGTTTGTACAAACGCCGCGAGGCCGACGCGTCGACCAGCTTTGTATTGTATTGAACTGAGACGTGCGCTCGCGCCTCCGCGGCCTCGAAGACCATCGCGTCGACGTCGTCTGACGTGCCCTGCACGGCGTCTTCGAGCTGCTGATCCACATAGGTGATCATCGGCACGGTCACGGTCGTCGGGTCGACCTCCTCGAAGTACGTGAGGAACTCGTCGAACGTGCGCGCCTGCGTGCGCATGCCGAAGCGGTCGGGGTGCTCCGTCACCAGCGCGCCGGGTTGCGCCTGCAGGCGCTGGTACCCCACCGAGCAGCCCAGGCTCAGCACGCGCTCCACCAGCTCGCGTTCTTCCTTCAATCGCTCCAGCGACGAATACGGCAAGCCCGCGATGCCGGAGACCTCCAGCTCGATGTTGGAGTGCTGTTGGCACCGCTCGATGACCTGCATCAACTCGTCGTCGGTGGGGCAGGGCTTGAGCAGTCCGCGCTCGATGGTGTCGAGGCGCTGCGCCTGCGAGAAGCAGCCGATGTCCAACACCATGTAGATCTTCTCGAAGCGCGCCGAGAGCGTGGAGGCGAGCTCCGGCGGCGGGACCCCCCACAAGAAATACGTCACCGAGTGCCGCGAGAAATCGAGGTCGCCCCACGTGCGCTCGAGGAACGCGGCGGTGCTCCCCGCGAAGTCGTAGCGGAGCTGCCAGGTGTGCGCGGCGATCTCCTCGTGGTCGCGCTGCACCTGCGCCTCGGGCCGCAGAAACGGCTTCGCGCGCCCGAAGGTCGCCTTCTGCATGCCGCGGGTGCCGCTGCAGTACAGACAGTTCTCGGTGCAGCCCTTGCCCGGCGCGACCCAGCCGGAGAAGTTCGCGAGGTCGACCTCGCTCAAGAAGAGCTCCTTGAAGTGCGAGTAGTGCACCTCGCTGCTCTTCGCGCCCTGGATGTATGTCTTGGTCGTGGAGTGCTGCCGCGTCGCCACGTTGGGCGGCGACTTCACGCCGCGCGCGAGCGCCAGCAGCGGCACCTCGCCGTCACCCAGAATCACCGAGTCGAAGCAGTCGTACGCGAGCAGCTCCTTCCACCAGAACGACGCGGAGTTCCCGCCGACGGTGATGTGCACCTCGGGCGCGACGCGCCGAATGGTGTTCGCCACCGTCAGCAACCGCGCCGCGTGGTGGAACCATTTCAAGCTCAGCCCGATGAGCTTCGGCTTCACGCGCGTCACCAGTTGCTCGATTGATTTCTCGACCGCGGCCGCGTCGTCGTCGCCGTCCCACAGGCGCACGTACGCTTCGATGCCGCCGCGGCGCAGGTACGACGCGAGGTAGAGGATGCCGCAGGTGGCCTCGCCGGAACCGGCGCCGAGCAACAGAACGGGAGACAGCGGCATGGCGCACGCAATTACCACCGGACTTTCGCCGTAAGAAAGCGCACCCATCGCCGGGGCTTTCGACTACACGCACCGACGCTTTGATCCGCCTTTCCCGGAGAACGCTGCTCATGCAACGCGCGCTGCTGCCCGCCCTCGTGCTGGCCTCAACCCTCGCCTTCGCCCAGGCCGACGCCGGCGTCACCGAGTCGTCGCCCACCGATGTCGAGGCGCTCAAGCGCGACTTCGAGGCGCGGCTGGAGGCGGCGCGGCGTGAAGTGAAGGACCTCCGCGACGAGATGCGCGCGCAGCTGGCGACCTCCTCGGTGGCGCAGGGCTGGCAGGAAGACTGGGTCGACGAGAAGCGCAAGCTGGAGCTGGTCACCTTCGACGGCTACCTCCGCGTGCGCCCCGACCTGTTCAACAAGTTCGACATGGGCCGCGGGCAAGACCCGTCGGGTTACTCGATGTTCCCGCGCTCGCCGGTGAGCGCCGCCGACCGCACGCAGGCCGGCGTGAACATGCGCTTCCGCCTCGAGCCGACCATCAACGTGTCCGAAGAGGTGCGCATCCGCGCGCAGATCGACGCGCTCGACAACCTCGTCTGGGGCAGCACGCCGGACTATGCGTACTCGCGCAACGGCGGCGCCGGCTCCAACGGCTACTGGTACGACCGCAACCAGTTCTCGCTGTTCTCGATGAGCCAGACCACGCAGCGCTCGGGCGTGAACTCGCTGCAAGACTCGGTGGCCTTCAAGCGCGTGTGGGGCGAGGTCAGCACGCCCATCGGCATTCTGCGCTTCGGCCGCATGGGCACGCACTGGGGCCTCGGCATGCTCTACAACGACGGCAACGCCATCGATAACAACTACGGCGACACCGTCGACCGCGTGAGCTTCACCGTGGAGCCGTTCGCGGGCTTCTTCATCACCCCGATGATCGACCTCGACGTGACGGGCCTCATCTCGCCGCGCACGCAGGAGGGCGGGCAGCCGTTCGACCTCTCGAACCGCGACAACGTGACCAGCTACATCATCGCGATTCAGCGCCGCGACACCGAGCAGGAGCGCCGCCAGAAGATCGCCACCGGCCAGACGGTGTTCAACTACGGCCTGCACTTCAGCTACCGCAACCAGCGCTTCGACTCGGTGAACACGCTCTCGCAGCCGTTCAACAACAGCGTCGCCGACGGCGTGGGCTTGGGCGTGGCGAGCTCGAACTACGACATGGTGCTGCGGCGCTCCGACCTCTTCATCCCCGACCTGTGGGCGAAGATTGAGCGCAAGGAGTTCCGCATCGAGGCGGAGTTCGCGGCGGTGCTGGGCTCCGTCAACGGGCGGCAGCTGCTGGCCAACGGCGACGGGAAGGATCAGCGCCTCGACGTGTGGCAGTTCGGCGCGGTGCTGCAGGGCGAGGGCAAGGCCTTCAACGGCGACCTCGAGGTGGGCGGGGAGATCGGCTTCGCGTCGGGTGACAAGGCGCCGGGCTTCGGCAACTACCCGCGCCGCAACGGCGGCGGCCGCGACTACACGGTGTTGGGCGACATCGACGGGCCCCAGTACAAGTGCGACGCCGCGGGCTGCAGCGACCGCACCATCAACAACTTCCGGTTCAACCGCGACTTCCAGACCGACATGATCCTCTTCCGCGAGCTGCTGGGCGGAGTGACGGACAGCATCTATTTCAAGCTCAAGGGCAAGTACCGCATCACCCAGGGCCTCGAGGTCTTCGCGTCGGCGCTGTACGCGCGCGCCATCTTCCTCACCTCGGTGCCGGGCGCGCTGTACACCGACTCCACGCCCGACCTCGGCGTCGAGCTCAACGGCGGCGTGCGCTACGAGACCGAAGACGGCTTCTACGCGCAGCTGCAGTACGGCGTGCTCTTCCCGCTCCCCGGCTTCATGAAGCGCACCGACCCGTACGTGCAGGGGCAGAGCACGCAGCTGGGCGGCACCAAGATCACCCTCGACAACCCGCAGGCCATCCGCGGCGTGTTCGGCATCAAGTTCTGAGCACCTTGAAATCTGGGAGATAGACTCCCAGACTTCAAGGTATGGATCGCCCGCGCGCTCTCAAGGAACTGAAGCAGCAATTCCGCGTTCACCCGGCGGTGACGCTGGTCGGCCCGAGACAATGCGGGAAGACCACGCGCGCGCATGTTTACGCACGGGGGATGCCGGCGCGAATGCCGGTGACCTTCTTTGATCTCGAGCGCGCAGTCGATCTCCAGCGCCTCTCTGACCCGGAGCTCGCGCTCAAGGACCTCTCGGGGTTGGTGGTCATCGACGAAGTGCAGCGGCGCCCCGAGTTGTTCCCGTCGCTCCGCTACTTGATCGACTACGGGCCGAAGTCGCGGAAGTTCCTGCTCCTCGGGAGCGCCTCGGGCGACCTGCTGCGGCAGACCTCCGAATCGCTCGCTGGGCGCACGGGGGTGATGGAGCTCACCCCCTTCTCGTTCGAGGAGACGGGCGAGCTCGACAGGTTGTGGTGGCGCGGCGGCTTTCCTCCCGCGTGGCTGGCGCGCAGCGACGAGTCGGCCTCCAGGTGGCTGGAGAGCTACATCTCCACGTTCCTCGAGCGCGACATCCCCTCGTTTGGTCTTCGCGTGCCGGCCACCGCGCTTCGCCGCTTCTGGATGATGTTGGCGCACGTGAACGGGCAGACGCTGAACTACGCGGAACTGGCGCGCGCGTTCGGCGCAACCAACAAGACCGTCGCGCACTACACCGACATTCTCGCGTCGACGTTCATGGTGAGGCTGCTGCAGCCTTGGTTCGAGAACATCAGCAAGCGTCAGGTGCGCGCGCCGAAGCTCTATTTTCGCGACACCGGCGTTCTCCACTCGCTGCTGGCGGTCCCCACGCGGGCCGCGCTGCAGTCGCACCCCGCGATCGGCGCCTCGTGGGAGGGCTTTGCGCTGGAGACCGTGATTCGAAGCCTGTCGCTGGCCGCGAACGAGTGCTTTTTCTGGGGGACGCACGGACAGGCAGAGCTCGATCTCCTGGCGTTTCGGAAAGGGCAGCGGCTGGGGTTCGAGTTCAAGCGCACGCTGGCGCCGAAAGTGACGCCGTCGATGCGCATCGCGCTCGAAGATCTGAAGCTCAGGCACCTCTACGTGGTGACTCCCGGCAAGGAGACCTTCGCGCTCACCAAGGACATCACCGCGCTGGGACTGGAGAACATCGGCTCGCTTGCGTGAGCGCGCGCGCGCGGGCAAAGGGAGCGCCGTGCGTTTCCTCCTCGTCGTCTCGCTGTTGGCCGGCACCGCGTGCGGCATCAAGGGCAACCCGCGCCCGCCGAAGGTGACGTACCTGCCTGACGATGCACCCGACGCGGGGTGCTGCGCGACCGGTAATACGGAGACGGGCAAGTGAATCACTTCCATGAGAAGCGCGGCGCGCTGTGGTGCGAAGACGTGCCGCTGGCGCGCATCGCGCAAGAGGTCGGCTCCCCGACGTACGTGTATTCGGCGGCGACGCTGACCCGGCACCTCGACGTCGTGCAGCGCGCCTTCGCCGCGACGCCCACGCTGGTCTGCTACTCGGTGAAGGCGAACTCCACACTCGCGGTGCTGAGTCTGTTCGCGAAGCAGGGCGCCGGCTTCGACATCGTGTCGGTGGGCGAGCTGGGGCGCGTGCAGGCCGCGGGCGGCGACGCGCGCAAGGTCGTGTTCTCCGGCGTGGGCAAGCGCGAAGACGAACTCGAAGCGGCGCTGCGCGCGGGCATCTTGATGTTCAACGTCGAGAGCGCGGAGGAGCTGGAGTTGCTGAACAAGGTGGGGACGCGCTTGAAGCAGCGCGCGCCCTTCGCGCTCCGCGTGAACCCCGACGTCGACGCGAAGACCCACCGCTACATCGCCACGGGCCTCAAGACCTCGAAGTTCGGCGTGCCCTTCGAAGAAGCCGTCGCGCTCTACAAGAAGAGCCGCCGCATGCAGGGCGTGGAGGCGCGCGGCGTCGACTGTCACATCGGCAGCCAGCTCACCGACGCGCGGCCGATGCGCGAGGCCATCTTGCGGGTCGGCGGGCTGTACTCGGAGCTGAAGGCGCAGGGCTTCAAGCTCACGCACCTCGACGTCGGCGGCGGGCTGGGCGTCACGTACACCACCGAGAACCCGCCCAGCGTCGACACCTACGCGCGCACCATCATCGACGCCGCGAAGGGCACCGGCGCCACGCTGGTGCTGGAGCCCGGGCGCGTGCTGGTGGCGAACGCCGGCGTGCTGCTGACGCGCGTGCTCTTCAACAAGCGCACGCCGACCAGGCACTTCGTCATCGTCGACGCGGGCATGAACGACCTGCTGCGGCCCGCGTTGTACGAAGCGCACCACGACATCGTGGCGGTGCAGCCGCGCCGCGGTCGCAAGACCACGGTGGAGGTGGTCGGCCCGGTCTGCGAGTCGACCGACGTGCTGGGCCGCGCGCGCGGCTTCGCGCCGCTGAAGGCGGGTGACCTCCTCGCCATCAAGTCGGCCGGGGCGTATGGCATGTCGATGGCAAGCACCTACAACTCGCGCCAGCGCCCGGCGGAGGTGTTGGTCGAGGGAAACCGTTACCGCGTCGTGCGTCAGCGCGAAGCACTCGAAGCACTCTGGCAAGGAGAGACCCCATGACGTTGCAAGGTTCGATGACCGCGCTGGCCACCCCGTTCAAAGACGGGAAGTTCGACGAGGCCGCGTACGAGAAGCTGGTGGAGTACCAGGTGACCAACGGCACGTCGGTGCTGATCCCCATCGGGACCACCGGCGAGGCCGTCACGCTGAGCGCCGCCGAGAAGAAGCGCGTCATCGAGGTGTGCATCAAGGCCAACCAGGGCCGCGCGAAGGTGTTCGCGGGCTCGGGCAGCAACTCCACCGCGGAGACGATTGAGGGCACGAAGGTGGCGCGCGACGCGGGCGCCGATGGCGTGCTGGTCGTCACTCCGTACTACAACAAGCCCACGCAGCAGGGGCTGGTGGAGCACTACCGGCTCGTGGCGCAGGCGCACCCCGGCTACCCGGTGATTGCGTACAACGTGCCCGGCCGCACCGGCGTCGACCTGCTGCCCGACACGGTGAAGAAGCTCCTCGACGTGAAGGAGGTCATCGCGCTCAAGGAAGCGACGGGGAACATCCTGCGCACCCTTGACGTGTTCGAGCAGGTCGGCGACCGCATCACGTTGCTCTCGGGCGACGACTTCGTGGTGGCGCCGTTCATCTTCTCCGGCGGCAAGGGCGTCATCTCGGTGTCGTCGAACGTCGCGCCGAAGCTGATGGCGGAGCTGTGCAGCAAGGCGCTGGCCGGCGACATCAAGGGCGCGCGCGACCTGCAGCTCAAGCTGCAGCCGCTGCACCGGATGCTGTTCATCGAGTCGAACCCCATCCCCGTGAAGATGGCGCTGCACCAGATGGGCCTGTTCGGCACCGAAATCCGCCCGCCGCTCCTCGAGATGACGGCCGGCAACGCGGCGAAGCTGAAGGAAGAGCTGGTCAAGCTGGGGCTCGTCAAGTGACGCCGATTCGAACCGTCATCACCGGCGTCTCCGGGCGCATGGGCTCGCTGCTGGTGCGGCTGGTGCGCGACAACCCGGAGTTCGTGTTGCACGGCGGCACCGACAAGCCGGGCAGCGCGGCCATCTCGCTCGACGTGGGGCTGGCGGCGAAGCTGGCGCCGCTCGAGGTCTCGACGATGGACTCGCTCGAGCCCACGCTCTCGCGCGCGAACGTGGTCATCGACTTCACGACGCCCGAAGCGTCGGTCGCGCATGCGCGCGCGTGCGCCGAAGCCGGCGTGGCGTTGGTGGTGGGCAGCACCGGGTTCTCCGCAGAGGCGAAGCAGCAGATGGCCGAGGCGGCGAAGAGAATCCCCCTCGTGATGGCGCCGAACATGAGCGTCGGCGTGAACCTGGTCATCGAGGTGGCGGCGCAGCTTGCGCGGCGGCTCGGTGAAGACTTCGACGTCGAGGTGATGGAGACGCACCACCGCATGAAGAAGGACGCGCCCTCGGGCACCGCGATGCGGCTGGCGGAGGAACTCGCGAAGTCGCTGGGCCGCGACTCCGACGACATCTGCACCTCGCGCGTGGGCAACATCGGCGCGCGGCCGCGCAAGGAGATCGGCGTGCAGACGCTGCGCGGCGGTGACGTCGTCGGCGAGCACACCGTGTTCTTCTTCGGCGACGGCGAGCGCGTGGAGCTCACGCACCGCGCGACCAGCCGCGAACAATTCGGGCGCGGCGCGCTGCGGGCGGCGAAGTGGGCCGTGGCGCAGAAGCCCGGCCTCTACGACATGACGCATGTCCTGGCGGGCACATGAGGTTCGCGCGCCTGTTGGTCGACGGAGTGCCCCGGTACGCGCGCCGCGACGGGGAAGACTACGTGCTGCTGCAGTCAGCGCCGTGGAACGGTGACGCGCTGGCGCCCGGAGAGCGGATCGCGGTGAAGAGCGCGGTGTACCTGCCGGTGACCGACGCGTCGAAGGTGGTCGCCATCGGCCAGAACTACGCGAAGCACGCCGCGGAGATGGGCAAGCCCATTCCCGTGGAGCCGCTCATCTTCATGAAGCCGTCGACCGCGCTCAACGCGCACGGCGCGGCCATCCAGATTCCTCCCGCGAGCCAGGAGGTGCACCACGAGTCGGAGCTGGGGCTGGTCATCGGCAAGAAGCTGACGCGCGCGAGTGAGGCCGAGGCCGCCGCCGCCATCTTCGCGCTGACCTGCTTCAACGACGTCACCGCGCGCGACATCCAGAAGCGCGAGGTGCAGCACACGCGCGGCAAGAGCTACGACACCTTCGCGTGCTGCGGCCCGGAGATGGTGACCGGCGTGTCGCCCGCCGACCTCCGCGTGGTGTGTCGCGTGAACGGCGTCACGAAGCAGGACGGCCGCACCAGCGACATGGTGCACGCGCCGGCGAAGCTGGTGAGCTTCATCTCGCACATCATGACGTTGCTCCCCGGAGACCTCGTCAGCACCGGCACGCCGTCGGGCGTCGGGCCGATTCGCGCGGGAGACCTCGTCGAGGTGGAGATCGAGAATGTCGGCACGTTGCGGAACCCCGTCGTTTGAAGTCGTCGGCGACGAGCGCGGCCCTCACCCCAGCCCTCTCCCGTGAACGGGAGAGGGGGGCCGTGCGGGCGTACGTCGCGCTCGGCACGAATCTCGGGCACCGCCTGCTGAACCTCCACGAGGCGACGCGGCGGCTGCGGCTGCTCGGCGAACTGCGTGAGGGGCTCGTCATCGAGACGCCCGCGCTGCTGCCGCCCGAGAACCCCGCGCCGCAGCCGCCGTACTTGAACACCGTCGTCGAGCTGACGACGCCGCTGCGCGCGGTGGCGCTCTTTCATCACTTGAAGCGCATCGAGCGCGTCATGGGCCGGGTGACGACCACGCGCTGGGCGCCGCGCATCATCGACCTCGACCTCATCCTCTTCGGTGCGCAGACGCTCTCCACGCCGGAGCTCACGGTGCCGCACCCGCGCGCGCACCAGCGCGATTTCGTGAAGCGCCCGCTGCGCTACTTCGGCGTTCGTCTCTGACACACTCAGGCGCATGACGAAGGGGGTGAAGATTGCGCTGGCCGTGGTGGGCGGTCTCCTCGCGTGCTCATGCCTGTGCTGCGGCGGGGGGCTGCTGCTCGGTGATGACGCGAAGGGCACCGCCGCAGTGCCCGGCGGCGTCAGCGGGCAGGGCTTCTCGATGACGCTGCCACCCGGCTTCACCGACAAGGGCAACGGCGTCTGGGAGCACGTGGTGGTCGACGACACGCAGACGCGCACGCTGAAGGTGACGCGCCTGAACGCGGTGCCGCGCGGCGACCCGCAGGCGATGCTGACGCAGTTGTGGCGCGAGCTGGTCACCAGCAAGCCCGAGTACGCGCAGTTCGGCCCGCCGCTGCCGCAGCGCCGCTTCACGCAGAACGGCGCCCGCGCGCACTTCATGCGCACGCGCGTCTGGGTGAACCAGAGCGACAGCGGGCGCTACATCTCCATCTACCTGGTGGAGGCCGACGACGAGTTCGTGCCGTTGGTCATCACGCAGGACATCGCCGAGACCAGCATGGGGGCGGCGATGCTCATCAACTATTCGTGGGGCAAGTCACACGTGCCCGTCGAAGAGCTCTTCAATCACCTCCACGGCAGCCCGACGGGCGTCCCGCTGCTCGATGACGAAGAGCTCATCGGTCACTTCGTGATGGGCGACACCAGCACCGCGCAGTGGGTGAACACCCTGACCGGCGGCACCTCGATGACCGCCGTGGCGCGCGCCATCGAGTACACCTTCGAACACGACCACACGTTCAGCTACCAGTTCTCCGGCGGCTCCGGCGTGGTGGGCGCGATGAAGTTCGGCACCGAGAAAGACACCGGCCGCTGGCGCGTGGAGCACGACGTGCTGGTCATCGACGGCGACCTGCGAGACCGGAAGCTCTTCATCACCGGCGCGGGCCGTGGGCCGAAGGGCGAGAAGCTGTTGCTGCTCCAGCCCGAGCCCAACTGGTCACTCGCGCCGCAGGCAGAGAACGAGCTCTACCTCACGAAGTAGCGAGCTTCGCGGCGCGGAAGGCGTCGGTGAACTCCGCGCCGGCGCGCTCGAACATCTGCTGCGCGGAGATGGTCTTGCCCCCGGCGCGCAGCGCGATGGCCAGCCGGGCCTCGGCGCACACCTCGTCGCGGCGGACGACCTGGTGCACGTAGTACACGCGGCGCTCGTCCCACGCGTCGAGGCGCGTGCGCAGCGTCGAGCGCTTGAACGCGAAGATCTCCCGGCGAAAGGAGATTTCGGCCTTCGCCACGATGGGCCGGGTGCGCGCGCGCAGCATGATGCCCAGCAGCCCGGTGCGGATGACGTGGTCGAGGCGCCCCTGGTCCATCAGCGTCAGCACGCGGCCGTTGTTGACGTGGCCGTTCCAGTCGAGGTCGTCGGGCCACGCCGAGAGCGGCATCGTGAGCGTGTTGAGGAAGTCTTCTTTCGGGCGGGTGAGCAGCGCGCCGGCCGAGGTCAGCGACGCGCGAAACAGGTAGCTGGCGAGCATCGCCGCCTCTGTAACGCGTCGCGCCGTGGCTGTGCCACGAAAGCGTCAGCGCGCCGTCGAGGAGACCCGCGCCAGCAGCGCCCCGAGGATCAGCAACCCGATGCCGCCGAAGAGCCCGCCGAAGAGGATGGTGAGCGACGGCACGAGGTACGACGCGCCGAGCGCGAGCGAGACGGCGCCGGAGACCCACAGCGCGCGCGGCTCGTCGATGACCCCGGGGATGGCCCAGGTGACGGCGTTGATGACGAGGTAGCACCGCAGCGCGGTGAGCAGCGTGAGGCCATCGCCCCACGCCACCAGCCACATCAGCGTGCCCGCCGCGGCGTTGACGATCAGCGCCGTCACGATGCGCCGCTGCCGGAGGTTGAAGTCGGGCGCGCGCTTCAACACCGCGAAGTAGGCGCTCGTGTTGAGCAACAGCACCAGCGCGTAGGGCACGCCCATCCACGTCTGGAGCGTGCCGGGCCTCAGCGTCTCGATGGTCTGCAGCGCGGCGCCGACCAGGAACAGGCTGACGCCGAGGCCGCGCGAGTACCGCGCCTTCTCGCTGCTGGCCGCATCGACTGACGTCTCTTTCGCCTCGCGCTCCAGCGCGTGGAGGCGATGTTCGCGGTCGCGCTCCTCGGCCTCGGCGAGCTCCAGCTGCGCGAGCAGCTCCGCGGGCGCGGGTGCTTCCAGCTGCGAGAGGAGCAGCCGCGCGGCGGCGAGGCGGTCGCGACGCAGCTCCGCGCGCGCCATCGCCAGCAGCGTCTGCCGCAGGCGCGTCTTCGCGCCCTCGAACTCCGGCCACAGCCGGCGCACCTGCTCGAAGGTGAAGCGGCACTCGGAGAAGAGGGTGTGCACCGCGTCGGAGCCACCGTCGCTCGCCAGCCGTGCCTCGAGCTCGACCAGCTGGCGCGACGCGGTCTGGTACAGCGCGCTCGCCTCCTGATGCCGGAGGGAGTCGGTGAGCGCCTGCTTGAACTCGATGACGCCGGCGAAGCGGTCGCCCTTCATCTTCGCCATCGCGCGCCGGCAGATGAGCGCCAGCTCCTCGGGCACCGACGCGTTGAACATCGGCGCGTCACCGCGCGCAGCGGCGTTGATGGCCTCTTCGGGCGTAGGCGCGCGATGGGGCACGCGGCCCGTCAGCACCTCGTACAGCACCGCGCCCAGCAGGTAGACGTCGGTGCGCGTGTCGATGGCCGCGGGGTCGATGACCATCTCCGGCGCCATGTACGCGGGCGTGCCGGCGAGGCTGTCGGCGGCGGGCATCGGCAGCACCGCGTCGGGCCGGAGAGACACCGCCAGCGCCCAGTCGACGAGGTACACCTCACCGAAGCGGCCCAGCATCACGTTCGAGGGCTTCACGTCGCGGTGCACGATGTGGCGGTCGTGCGCGAAGGCCAGCGCGTCGCACACGTGCCGCAGCACCTCGAGGTTCTCCACCAGCGGCCGCGTGGTGATGACGGAGCTCCACGGCGTGCCCTCGACGCGCTTCATCGCGAAGAAGGGCGCGCCGTCGTCGTTGGTCGCCAGCAGGTGCACCGGCACGATGTTGGGGTGCTCCAACCGGCCGGTAGCGATGGCCTCGCGCAGCAACGCCTGCCGGCCCGCCTCGTCGCGCGAGAACTTGAGCGCCACCGGCCGCTGCAGCGCGCGCTGCGTGGCGCTGACCACCTGGCCCATGCCGCCCTCGCCGAGCGTCTCCGCCAACTGGAAGTCGGCTGTCGCCTCGGGGGTGACGCTCACCGTGCCGCGCGGGAGCGGGAGGCTCACCAGGGCGTCGCTGGGACTCTTGTCCGAAATCAGCGTGCGACCTTCGGCCGTCGCGTCGTCTGGCGGGTCGATGGGCTTCACTCCGAGGAGGGGTTCTAGGCCATCTCCGCGGCTCAGCTGCGGCTACTTCACATGATGAGCCGACAGGCGGTCGCGGGTGCGTGCTAGGCGGCGGGTGTGCTGACGCTCCTGCTGCTGCTGGCCCAGATGCCGCCCCCGCCCCCGTCGAATGACGGGAAGAACGCGCCTTCGGCCGAAGACCTCATCGGCCGCCTCGATGCCACGCCGGGCCTCAAGGAGAAGGACAAGCCCTTCGAGATCGCCGCCTCGCTGGCGCGCCTGTATTTCGGCGCGGGCCGCTACGCCGACGCGCAGCTCTTCTACGCGCAGGCGCTGGCGAAGGCCGACGCGCCGCGCGCGCTGTACCTCGCGCAGAAGAAGGCGCTGGGCGGCCGGGCGCTCCCCGACACGCGGCCCAGCAGCTGCGACGTGAAGACCGGCGTGACGCTCGTCGAGGCCACCGAGGCCGCGAAGAAGCTGGCCGCGGCGAAGAAGACGCCCGACGCCGTCGCGTGCCTCGACGTCGCGCTCGCGCCGGTGCGTGAAGCGGAGGTGCTGCTGGGCAACGCGCGCTTCCTCTCGCGCGACGTCAAGGGGGCGCTCGCCGCGTATGAAGACGTGCTCCAGCTCTCCGAGGGCGACGCCGACGCCCGCTACGCGCGCGCCGCGGTGTGGCTCGACACGCAGGGCGACGACGTGGAGGTGCTCAAGAAGGTGAAGGCCGAGTTCGAGCGCCTGCTGAAGGACACGCCCGACTTCTCGAAGGCGACCAACGCGAAGCGGCTCCTCAAGCGCACCGAGGAGGCCCTCGAGAAGGGCGGGCTGACGAAGGTGGGCGTGACGGCCGAGGCGGTGGCCGCGCTCGCGCCAGCGCCCGCGCGTCAGGGCGGGCAGCCGCCGGTGCTCTCGAAGGAGGTCATGGAGGCCTTCCAGAACGCGCCGCGCACGCCCGACATGGAGGCCAACTTCGTGAAGCTCATCGAGAGCGCCGAAGACGCGCTGGCGAAGGGCGAGTTCCAGACCGCGCTCGACGCGTACAAGCAGGTGATGCCGTACCAACCCGAGAACGCGCGGCTGCGCGCCGGCATGGCGTGGACCATGGTGAAGCTCAACCGCCAGCCGATGGCCGACAACGTGTGGCGGGTGGCGTCGTCGTCTCCCGAGGCCATCGACGCGCTGGGCGACCGCCTCAAGGCGAAGGGTGACGAGGCGGGCGCGAAGGCGCTGTGGCAACGGCTGCGCGAGACGGTGCCGGAGTACGCCCCGAAGCTCGACGGCAAGTGAGCCGCGCCGGCGGGGCGAGCTGAAACAGTTTCCCCGTCACAGGGCTAAGGGGAGCACCTCATGCGACTCTTCCTCCTGTTGAGCCTCTCTGCGACGTGCGCGCTGGCGCAGGTCTCGAAGACCACGGTCACGCTGGCGTTCCCCAACTGCACGGGGTCGACGCCGGCCAGCTACGACGTCGACGTGTACCGCCCCTCGGGCGCGGGCCCCTTCGGGTTGGTGGGCATCGGGCACGGGTTCCAGAACAGCAAGGACAACCACGAGGTGTTTGCGCGCGCGCTGGCGGCGAAGGGCGTGGTGGTGGTGGTGCCGCAGTTCCCGCTGCTGCTGGCGCTGCAGTGCGGCGCGACAGACCACTCGCGCAACGCCGATATCCTCTGGGCGGCGATGGAGCAGGAGCGCGGCGTCAGCACCATCGACCCCGCGCGGGTCGGCCTCGCGGGGCACAGCGCGGGCGGGCTCTCGGCGTTCCTGGCGGCGTCGCGGCACGCGGTGGATGCGCTGCTGCTCTTCGACGCGGTCGACAACAACGGGCTGGGCGCCGCGGCGACCTCAAGCGTCACCGCGCCCACGCTGTTCCTCGCGGCGGAGTCGTCGACCTGCAACTCGTCCAACAACTCGCTGCCCTGGTTCGACGACCTCACCGGCCTGAAGGGGAAGCTGAAGGTCGTCGGCGCCACGCACTGTGAGCCGCAAGACCCGCTGAGCACCACCTGCACCGCGGCGTGTGGCGGCTCGACGCAGCAGGCGCGACAGGCGCTGTTCAGGAACTACGGCCTGGCGTTCTTCGACCGTTTCTTGAACGGCGTGACGATGCCGTGCCTCGAGGCCACCGCGCAGGCCGACGCGACGGCCGGAGTCGTCGCCAACGTCGACCTCCAGCTCGGCGGCTGCGGCGCCATGCCCGACGCCGGGAGCGTCGACGACGCGGGCAGTGTGTTCGATGGCGGCGCGGGCCCTGAAGACGCGGGCAGCGCGAGCGATGCGGGCGCGGTGACCGACGGGGGCGCGGGCGCGGACGACGCGGGCGCGGCGTTCGACGGTGGGCCGGGCGCTGACGATGCGGGCGCGCCACCCGACGCTGACGCCGGCGCGCCGCAGGTCGACGCGGGGAGCCTTGCCGATGGCGGCACCGACGTGGGAGCGCCTCCGCCCGCCGGGTGCGGGTGTGGTTCGGCCGGTGCGTGGGCCGCGGCGCTGTCGCTGACGGTGCTGCTGCTGAGACGGCGCAGTGCGCGGGGCGTCGCGTCGTAAGCGCGCGTGCGGCGCCCATCGTGGCTGGTTGGTCGAGGTTGCGCGCGACCGCGCGACCGCGTGGCGGCGCGGGCGCAGAAGACGCGGGCAGCGCGAGCGACGCGGGCTCGGTGTTCGACGGTGGGCCGGGCGCTGACATCAACGAATTCAAGCGGTGGGACCGTCTTCGATGCGCCCCTCCGGCGGATCGCGCGGCTGCGCTTGGAGGTCGGGCGATCTCGCCGCGGCGCCATCGTGCCGGGCGGAGCAGAGGTCGCGCGTCGCCGAATGCCGCCTCGGGTTTTCGTGCGGCGACGTTCTTCCCGCGTTCGGCTGTGGCATGAGGCCGGGCGATGAACGCGCTCAACACCCGCCCGAAGCCGTTGGACCGAGTCCGCCAGTTGGAGGAGCTCGGGCCACGCCGGCTCACCGGCACGCCGCTCGAGAAGGCGGTGCAGGAGAAGCTGGGCGCGGAGCTGGAGACGCTCGGCTTCAACCTCAGCTGGCGGCCGTTCCGCTTCGGGCAGCACCTGTACCTCGCGCTGATGCTCACCTTCGGGCTCGGGGTGCTGGGCACGGTCGTCGCGCAGTGGTCGCTGGCCGCCGCGCTGGCGCTCCACGCCTTCGCCGCCGTCTCGTACACGCTGGAGTCGCTGCGCCTGGTGGGGCCGCTGCGTGGGTTGCTGCTCCCGCAGATCTCCTCGCAGAACCTCGTCGCCACGCTGCCCGCGAAGGGCCCCTTCAAGAAGCGCGTGGTGTTGATGGCGCACGCCGACGCCGCGTTCACCGGCCTCATCTTCCACCCGGCGCTCATCCGCCTCGCGACGAAGGAGCCGCCCAGGCCGTTCCTCTGGTTCAAGAAGCAGCTGGGCCTCGCGACGCTGACGGTGGCGGCGCTGGCGCTCCTCGACGCGCTGGCGCTCGGGCAGTTCTGGAGCGCGCCGCTGTGGCTCTACTGGGCGCTCACGCTCCCCGCGTTCATCACCTTCGCCGCCAACGTCGACGTGGTGGCGCGCAACACGGTGGTGCCCGGCGCGTGCGACAACCTCTCGGGCTGCAGCAGCAGCGTGGAGCTCGCGCACCGCTTCGCGGGCAGGCTGCCCGAGGGCGTCGAGCTGGTGGTGGTCTTCACCGGCGCCGAAGAGGCGGGCACGGGCGGCGCGATTCGGCTCGCGGAGCAGTTGGACAAGTCAGGCGAGTGGAAGAAGGACGAGACCACCATCGTGGTGGTCGACACGCTGTCGAACGGCACGCTGCGCTACGTCGAAGAGGGCGAGCTGTGGCGCGTGCCGGTGCCGCCGCGCATCAAGGCCGACCTCGACGCGGTCAGCGCCGAAGGGCCGCTCACGGTGCCGCAGTTCATCATCCCCACCGGGGCGACCGACGCGCTGCCCTTCCAGCTGCGCGGGTGGAACGCGGCGGGCCTCACCTGCATCGACGAGCACATCGGCGCGCCGCGCGAGTACCACTACCCGACGGACACCTGGGCCAACATCGATGAGGCGCAGCTCAACGCCAGCCTCGACTTCATCGAGCGGCTGCTCAAGCGCCTGACGGCGGGCTGAAAGACGATTGAAGCACGCATGATCTCCGTGACGCGCGAGCCCTGGCGCTGGCGGGTGACGCCATGCCCTGGTTGGGGGTTCTCAACGCGCGCAGAATCGGGCGAGCTGTCGCCCATGGCGAAGAAGACTCCGACCCCCGAGGCCGTGGAGGCCATCGGTCAGCTGCGTGACATGTTCGCGCTCGCGCTGCGCGCCGCCCGGGGCGACGAGGCCGCCATGCGCGAGGTGGCGCTCAAGAACCTCGGGCCGAACGCGACCGAGGCGCAGCTCGAAGCCCTCGTTGCGCAGCTCCGCGCGTCGGTCGGCAAGCGCTGAGTTGTCAGAGGCTGGCGAGCGCCACGCGGTACAGCGCGCGGTAGCCCATGCGCGGCGCGAGCTCGAACCGGTCGGCGTGGAAGCAGTCCTTCAGCAGCGCGCGGCCGGCCTCGGTCTGGTGCAGCGAGAGCAACGACTTCTCGAGGTCGAGCACCACCTGCGGAGGCGCGTTCATCGACACCGCCACGCCGTCGTTCGGCGCCTCGTCGGTGAAGCCCAGCACGCGGAACTCGCTCGCCTTGCCGGCCCAGACCTCCTCGATGCCGAGGCTGTCGGGCTGCCCGCTCTTCGCGCTCGACGCGAAGATGGAGGTGACGTCGGCCTTGCCCTCGGCCACCGCCTCGAGCGCGTGCCGGTAGGTGGCGTAGAAGTTCTGCGCGGCGAAGGTCTTGCCCGCGTCGACCCCCTGCTCCTTGAGCCACGCCATCGGCAGCAGGTAGCCGCCCACGGAGTCGCGGTCGGTCCACGCGGCGGTCTTGCCCTGGAGGTCCTTGAGCGTCAGCGCCTCGTTCGCCCGCGTCAGCAGCGCCGCGCGGTACGTCGAGACGCCCTGCCGCACGCCCCGCACCAGCACCCGCACGCCCATCGCCTCGATGCGCGCGCACACGAAGGGCGGCGCCCACGCCGCGTCGGCCTTGCCTGACAACAGCTCGCGGGCGAGCTGCTCGTACGTCGCGCCCACCACCACCTCGGTCTCGCGACCCAGCGCTGACGCGAGGTGCGTCTGCAGCTGCGAGGCCAGCTCCCGGGCGATGGGCCCGAGCGTCGACGGCAACGCAAAGCGGACGACGGTGCGTTCAGCGCGCGACACGTCAGCTCTCCATCGCGAGGCGTGCGGCCTCTTCGTCGTTGAGGCCGAAGGTGGCCTGGAGCAGCTCCAGCGTGCGCAGCGTGGCGGGCGCCGGCGGGTGGGCGTGCGCCACGCGCGTGGCCAGCGCCCAGGCGCGCGCGCGCTGCTTCTTCGTCGAGAGGCCCTGCGCCAGCGCCGTCAGCCGCGCGGGCAGGCCCCAGGTGCGCAGGTTCTCCAGCGCGTCGCGCAGGTAGCCGCGCGCGAGGTCGGCCGACGTCTCGCGGAACACCGGGTTGGCCGCCAGGTTCTCGAGAATCGCGTCAGCCTCGGCGCGGGAGACTTCACCGTCGGCCGCCGACACCAGCACCATCACCTCGGCGTAGAGCTGCTCCAGCGGCTCGCCCAGCACCTCCGCCAGCGGCGCGCCGCGCTCCACGGCGTCGAACACCTTCGCCACGTCGGCTTCGCTCAGCGCGAACGCCTGCTGGAAGCTCTTGAGCAGCGTCAGCTCGTCCCTGGTGGTCTTGCGGTCGGCCATCGCCACCGAGGTCGCGAGCCCGAAGGCCAGCAGGCGGTTGCGGTGGCCGGGGAGTCTCTGTTTCAGCACCTTGAGCACGTCTTCCAGCCCGCGCGCGTGCCCGAGGCGCCGCGCCGAGGTCTCCACCAGGCCCGAAATCTCCGCCGCGTTGACGCCCTCGAACTCCGGGCGCTCGATGACGCGGGCCAGCAGGTTCTTCAGCTCGACCTTGGTGACGTCGCCGTCTGCCGACGCGGCCAACACCATCACGTCGATGAGCGCGGTGTTGCGATCTCGGCGGGCCTGCTTCAGCAGTTCAAGCGGCATCGGGGGTCTCCGTCTTCGTCTTCAACGGCACCAGCTTCTCGTCTCCCTCGACCGGGAGCTTCCACAGCTTCTGGTCGAGCAGGTGAGAAGTGTGCAGGTTGCCCATGGCTGACAGCAGCGAGCTGCGCAACATGGGGATCTCCTTGCCAAGCTCGTCGACGAGCCGCTTCACGCGCTTGCGCTGGAGGTTCTCCTGCGAGCCACACAGGTCGCAGGGGATGATGGGGAACTTCATCAGCTCCGCGAAGCGCGCGATGTCGGCTTCAGGCGCGTACGCCAGCGGGCGGATCACGGTGTTGCGGCCGTCGTTGCTCTTGAGGATGGGCGGCATCGTCGCGGTGGTGCCCGCGAAGAACTGGTTCAGCAGGAAGGTGTGGATGAGGTCGTCGCGGTGGTGCCCGAGCGCGATCTTGGTGCAGCCCATGTCGACCGCCGCCGTGTAGAGGATGCCGCGGCGCAGGCGCGAGCAGAGGCTGCACTGCGTCTGCCCCGGCTTCAGCTTGTCCAACACGATGCTGTAGGTGTCTTCCTTCAGCAGCCGGTAGGGGTACTCGTTCTTCTGGAGCCACGCCTCCAGCATCTGCGCGGGGAAGCCCGGGTGGCCCTGGTCGAGGTTCACCGCGATGAGCTCGAACTTCACCGGCGCGCGCTGCTGCAGCCGGCGCAGCAGGTGCAGCATGGTGTACGAGTCTTTCCCACCGGAGATGGCCACCATGATGCGGTCGCCTTCCTGGATCAGCGAGAAGTCGGCCACCGCCTTGCCGACGTGCTGGAGCAGCGATTTTTCGAGGCGGTTCAGCTCTTCCACGCGCGCGCGCCGTAGCTCACAACGCCGCTTCTTGCTAGTGGCGAAGGCGTGTCTTTTCCCGAGCGTGTCGTTGATGTCGGTGACTCATCGCAGTTGCCCCAGGTCGCCTCGGCGCTGACCCCCGCGCGGGAGGTCGCCGTCGACGTCGAAGCCGATTCGATGCACCACTTCCGCGCGAAGCTGTGCTTCGTGCAGCTCGGCACCGACGCCGACATCTTCCTGCTCGACACGCTGCAGCCGGGCGTCTCGCCGCGCTCGCTCGAGGCGATGTTCGCCGACGACTCGGTGACCAAGTTCTTCCACGCCGCGGGCGGCGACCTCCAGTACCTCGCGGAAGAAGGCGTGCGCGTCAAAGGCCTCTTCGACACGCACCGCGCGGCGACGCTGCTGGGCTGGCCGAAGGTGGGCCTCGCCGACCTGGTGAAGGAGAAGCTGGGCCAGAC
The DNA here is from genome assembly GCA_946479335.1 of uncultured Archangium sp. Next base: position 3,457 of record CAMLFP010000029.1, on the reverse strand, counting down.
GCTCAAGAAAGAGCACCAGCAGGCCGACTTCTCGAAGCGCCCGCTGCCGCCGGAGCTGCGCGAGTACATCGCCGACGACGTGCGCTACCTGTGCGATGTGGGCCGCTGGGTGCGCGAGGCGTGTCAGACCGCCGGCGTGTTGGAAGAGGTGCTGCTCGACTGCCAGCGCATGTGCGACGACGCCGCGGCGCGCCCCGACGCCGCCGACTTCACGCCGAAGCTGCCGCGCACCGGGCTCTCGCGCGAGCAGTTCACCGCCGCCACGCACATCGCGAAGGAGCTGCACCGGCTGCGCCTCCAGTGGGCCGAGAAGGAAGACGTGCCCACCGGCCGCGTGCTGTCGAACATGGCGCTGGGCGAGCTGTCGACGAAGTTCCCGTCTGACGTGAAGACGATGGTGAAGCTGGCGGGCGTGCGCGGGCAGGTGGCGCGGGAGCACGGCGAGGAGATCCTCTCCGTCATCGCGCGCGTCACCGCCGCCGTCGCGTCGGGCGAGCTGAAGCCGTCGGAAGAGAAGCGCGACCGCGACCCGAAGAAGAAGAAGCGCGAAGAGGCGCTCCTCGAGTGGCGCAAGAAGACGGCGCTGGAGCGCAAGGTGACGCCTTCAGTCGTGCTGTCGAACGCCCTGGTCGAAGAGCTGGCGAGCACCGCGCCAGCCTCTCCGGAAGCGCTGGAGCGCGTACCGTATTTTGGTCAGAAGCGGTTGGCTCTCTACGGTGACGTGTTAATGGGGTTGTTGTCAGCGTAAGCCGCTCACCTTTACGAAGGAGTCGCGCATGTTCAACGGAGCCTCGAAGCGTCAGAAGGAACTCGCCCGCAAGGAGCACAAGAAGGAGAAGAAGGAGAAGGCGGCGCAGCGGAAGGCAGAGAAGGACGCGCGTGGCCCCGCTGCCGACGGTGTCGACCCCGACATCGCGCACATCGTCCCCGGGCCGCAGCCGGTCGTCGAAGAGTAAGTCAGCACTTCCAGTGCACGACGCGGCAGGTCTTCGTCGCGTCGTCGCACACGGCATCGGTCTCGCTGTCGATGCACGGGCGCACCTTGCGCTGAATTTTCCGCTTCACCTTCTTTGACGAGGCCGGGTGGGCGGGCCGCGAATCGTCGTAGCTGCAGTCACGCCACGTCTTGCACGGCACCGGCTCATCGGCGCCTGCGTCGGGCGGCTCGGTGGCCAGCAGCAGTGAGAGCGCGAGCATGAGCATGGGCGATGTTGTAGTGCGCCTCGTGCCGCCGTGACCAACCTGCTGCTGCTGATTCTCTGCTTCTTCGTGGGCGTGCTGGCGCGGAGGACGCGCGCGTTGCCCGAAGACAGCCACCGCGCCATCAACGCGTGGGTGATGTTCGTCTCGCTGCCGGCGCTGGTGCTGCGGGCCATTCACGACGCCCCGCTGGATGGCGTGGCCGTCGCCGAAGCCGCGTTGCTGTGGCTGGTGTTCTTCGTGCCCGCGGCGGTGGTGTGGTTCACCTCGCGCTCGAAGGCGTGGGCGTGCGTCGCGCTGTGCGCGGGGCTGTGCAACACCGCCTTCGTCGGGCTCCCGTTGCTGGAGGCGCTGGGCGGCAAGCAGGTGCTGGGCGTCGCCACCGTGGCCGACCAACTCGGCGCCTTCGTCGCGCTCTTCGTGCTGGGCATCCCCTTCGCGGCGGCGGTGTCGGGCGCGCGCGTCTCGGTGGGCAAGGTGCTGCGCGGGCTCGTCACCCGGCCGGCGCTGTGGGCGCTGGTGCTGGCGGTGGTGCTCAAGCCGGTGACGTTTCCTCCGGCCTTCGAAGGCGTGTTGGACCGGCTCGCCGCGATGTTGAGCCCGCTGGCGCTGGCGAGCGTCGGCTGGTCGTTGGACATGCGCGCCCTGAAGGGTAACGGCGTGCGGTTGCTGACCGGCCTCTCGTGGAAGCTCGTTGCGGCGCCCGCGATGGTGTGCGCGATTCTGTACCTGTGGCGCGGCGGCATCGGGGAGACCGAGCGCATCGTCGTCTCGCAGGCCGCGATGGCGCCGATGGTGACCGCCGGCGTCGTGGCGTCTGACTACGACCTCGAGCCCGGCCTCGCCGCGGCGTTCATCGCCCTCGGCGTGCCGCTCTCGCTGCTGACCGTGCCGCTGTGGTGGCAGCTGCTGGGCTGAGCTCTACGTGGGAGTCAGCGCGTTGAGGGTCACCATCACGTCGCGCTTCACGGAGCTCTTCACGTAGTCGCGGATGATGCCGGCCAGCGCCGTGCCGAGCGCGCCGATGACGGGCAGGTGCTCGCCGCCTTCGCAGGTCGCCTGGCCCTCGGTGTCTTCAGCGTCGGGCGTGAAGCGCTCGTCCCACCGGATGAGGCCGAAGGTGCCGTCGCCGGAGATGGCCGCGTGCACCAGCGCCTTGTTCGTCTTGCGCGCGAAGTCAGAGAGCAGCGCGCGGCTCTTCAGGTTGTCGAAGCAGTCGACGAGCAGGTCGGCGCCGCCGCACAGCGCGTCGATGTTCTCGGCGGTGAGCTTCACGCCGAACGCGTCGCTCTTCTTGCCGTAGAAGTTCGAGAGCTGCAGCTTGAGCGCCTCGGCCTTGTTCTTGCCGAGCGACTGCTTCACGTACGCCTGCGCGAGGAGGTTCTTCGACTCGACGCGGTCGAAGTCGATGAACGTCAGCTCGGCGTCGAGGTTTCGGCAGAAGACAGCGGCGGTGGAGCCCAGCGCCCCAACGCCGCAGAAGATGACACGCATTTTTCAGCTCCCGAACGGCACCTTCGGGCGCAGGTAGATGCGCTCGTTGAAGCGGTCGACGACGTAGTTCGTGAACGCGTCGTCGCGCAGGTTGGCGATCTGCAGGCCGGGCACGCCGCCGGAGCGCACGACCTCCACCGCGATGCGGCGCAGGTCCGCGTCGTTGAGGTGCGAGTCGAGCTCGACCGGGTAGTCCGCCGACAGGCCGTTGTAGGTGATGTTCAAGATGGTCATGCGTGCCTCCCTTCGCGGACTCTAGACAGCGCTACGGGTGCATCCCTGACGAAACGCGGAGGCGCGCGGCCCACGCCGGCTCGGGCGTCACGTGTTCTTCAGCGGTTCCCACGCGGGCGATGACGCCGGTCGGCGCGACGACGGAGTAGCGCAGCGCCTTGCCCAGCGCGGAGTCGAGCGCCTCCATGGTGGTCAAGTCTTCGTGCGAGAACGCCAGCGGGCCGACGGGGTGCGAGTGGGCGATCTCCGTGAGCTCCGCGCGGTGCTTCCAGATGGCCTCCCAGCGTTCGCGTTTGTCGGGCAGGGCGATGGCGGAGTCGCCTTCGTCGCTCCACACCACCACGTCGCCTGCGATGAGAAAGCAGACCTCACGCATGGCGCAGAATCACCAGCGCGTCGGTATCGATGGCTTCGCGAATCACGGAAGGCAGGCTCTCCAGTGTCAGCTCCTCGTCGGCGGGCGGGTGCCCGAGGCAGATGCCGGAGTCGACCACCTGCAGCGTCGCCGCGTCGACCAGCGAGATGAAGC
>CAMLFP010000028.1 GCA_946479335.1 uncultured Archangium sp. | reverse complement strand
CTGTGAACGCATGGCGCGCGGCGGATCAGCAAGCCCCGTGCTGGCCGCAACCCGTTGACCTCACGCACCTTTCCCCCGTTCGGAGGGGGAACCTCGCAAGAGTTGCAGAGCTCAGGTCTGCAACGAATGCACGCGCGTCGGTGAGGGGAGAGGTCGCACCTCGCAGTCGAGGCTCGTGCCGTCTTCCCACACCAGCATCGAGAATTCGCCGGGCGTGTCGAGCGCCACCATCGGGTGGTGTCAGGTGCCGGGCGCGTAGGCGATGGCCTCTCCAGGCCCGCAGATGAACGCCTGCAATTGGTCAATCGCGAAGCCACCATCAGGCAGGGTCGGCGCGACGCACACCAGGTACCGGCTAATCACCATGGGGATGAACACCTGCGTACTACACGGGTGTCTTTCCAATAATTGAACGTCAAAAGGCAATTGCCGCGCTTCGGAGCGGAAGACGACGAGGTTCGGCATCGCGCCCGGGCGCGTGGTGAGCAGCTTCGCGCAGTGGTCGAAGCGCACCGCACTGCCCTGGTTGGCGCTGACGCCGCCGCCCAGCGACGACGCCGAGAACGCCTGGCCGAACGGCGCGAACGCCGCGGGGGTGATGGGTTGCGCGACGAGCGTCTTCATTTGCGGATGAGCGGCTTGTACTTGATGCGGCGGGGCATCAGCGCGTCGGCGCCGAGGCGCTTCTTCTTGTCAGCCTCGTAGTCCTGGAAGTTGCCTTCGAACCACTCCACCTTCGAGTCGCCCTCGAACGCGAGGATGTGCGTCGCCACGCGGTCGAGGAACCAGCGGTCGTGGCTGATGATGACCGCGCAGCCGGCGAAGTTCTCCAGCGCCTCTTCGAGCGAGCGCATGGTCTCCACGTCGAGGTCGTTGGTGGGCTCGTCGAGGAGGATGAGGTTGCCGCCCTCCTTGAGCGTCTTCGCGAGGTGCACGCGGTTGCGCTCACCGCCTGACAGGTCCTTCACGCGCTTCTGCTGGTCGCCGCCCTTGAAGTTGAACCACGAGAGGTACGCGCGGCTCTGCACGATGCGGCCGCCGAGGTCGAGCTGATCAAGCCCGCCGCTCACCTCCTCGAAGACCGACTTGTCGCCCGCCAGCGCGTCGCGCGATTGGTCGACGTAGGCGACCTTCACCGTGTCGCCGACGATGAACTCGCCCGCGTCGGGTTTCTCGAGGCCGAGCATCATCTTGAACAGCGTCGTCTTGCCGGCGCCGTTGGGGCCGATGACGCCCACGATGCCGTTGGGCGGCAGCTTGAAGCTCAGGTCGTCGATGAGCAGCCGGTCGCCGAAGGCCTTCTTGAGGTGCGAGACCTCGATGACGCGGCCGCCCAGCTTTGGCCCGGGGGGGATGTAGATTTCGCCCGTCGACTCGTTCTTCTTGTTGCGCTCGAAGTCTTCGCGCATCTGCTCGTAGCGCTCGAGGCGCGACTTGCTCTTGGCCTGGCGCGCCTTCTGCGACGAGCTGACCCACTGCAATTCACGGTCGAGGAACTTCTGGCGGTACGACGACGCCTTCTCTTCCTGCTCGAGGCGCTTCTTCTTCTGCTCGAGCCAGCTCGAGTAGTTGCCCTTCCACGGCACGCCCTCTCCGCGGTCGAGTTCCAGAATCCACTGGCAGGCCTCGTCGAGGAAGTAGCGGTCGTGGGTGACGGCCACGATGGTGCCCGGGTACTCCTTCAGGTGCGTCTGGAGCCACTGCACCGACTCGGCGTCGAGGTGGTTGGTGGGCTCGTCGAGGAGCAGCAGGTCGGGCTTCTCGAGGAGGATGCGGCACAGCGCGACGCGGCGCTTCTCACCGCCGGAGAGCTTCTTCACGTCGGCGTCGCCGGGCGGCAGACGGAGCGCGTCCATCGCGACGTCGAGGCGGCTGTCGAGGTTCCAGAGGTCGTTGGCGTCGATGATGTCCTGCAGCTTCGACTGCTCCTCGAGGAGCTTGTCGAAGTCGGCGTCGGGGCTGCCGAGCTCTTCGGAGACCTTGTTGAAGCGGTCCAGCACATCCTTGAAGGGCTTCACCGCGAGCTCCACGTTGCCCTTCACGTCGAGGGTCTCGTCGAGCTGCGGCTCCTGCGGGAGGAAGCCGACCTTGGCCTTCGGGTCGGGGCGGGCCTCGCCCATGAACTCCTTGTCCCACCCGGCCATGATGCGCAGCAGCGTCGACTTGCCGGAGCCGTTGGGCCCGATGACGCCAATCTTCGCGCCGGGGAAGAAGGACAACCAGATGCCCTTCAAAATCTCCTTGCCGCCCTTGACCTTGCGCAGGTCCTGCATCGTGAAAATGAAGTTCTCGGCCATGCGCGCGACCTAGCGCGGTCACTCGAAGCGCGCACTCCTCAAGTAAGGTGCGCGGCCCATGAAGCGCCTCCTGTTCGCAGCTCTCTGCTTTACGGCGTGCACCGCCGACATCGACTCGTTGGTCACCATCTCGCAAGGGCTGTACGGGCAGATCCGCGAGGCGTGTACGGGTGACGGCTGCGACGGCGCGCCGCGCGCCAATGCCCCCGTCGCGTGGTTCCTCACCAACCCGCTGGTCCACGACGGCGGCGTGCAGGAGCCCGCGGCCCAGACGCACACCTCGGCGACGGGCTTCTTCGAGCTGACCCTCGACGCGGGCACGCAGGGCTACCTCACGCTGGGGACCGACGCGAAGTCGCCGACGCTGTACTTCACCGCCACGCAGGAGCGCGTGCCGCGCGGCATCGGGCGCATCGACTGGCAGTCAGGCGGCGCCGAAGAAGGCACCTGGCTTCACGTGAGGTGAGGCGACCAGAGCGCGTAGAGCACCGCGGGCAACGCGAAGGCCAGCAGCGCGCTGATCAACACCTGCAGGCCCACCGCGCGCCACGGCACCGGCGTCGCGAGCGGCCCTTCGACACCGAACACCGAGTTCTCGGTCACCGTCCACACGCCGGAGAGCGTGCACTCCGCGAGCGGGTCGACCGCGCGCACGCCGGCCTCGTCACGCGCGGCCAGCAGCGCGACGTAGCGCGCCTTCGCCTGCAGCACGCGGTTCACCGCGTCTTCGGCCAACTGCGGCTTGGGAAAGTAGAACCAGTACTGCGGCGTGAGGTCGAGGCGCGTGTGTTGGTAGCGCCCGTTGCGCCGCACCGTCACCAACGTCGGCCGCGGCAGCTCGCCCAACGGGAGGAACTGTAGCGCACCATCGGAGAGCTCCAGCAGGCCTGACGACAGCACCCACTTGCCGGTGCGGTACGGCGGCTTCGGCCACACGCGCCGCATGATGATGCGTGACGCGGCGAGGAAGAACACGAAGAGCGCGACGCCCGCCCCCAGGTAGACCTCGATGTCCGAGTGCGGACGGGTGCCGTGCGCGTGTCGCTCGATGATGAACTGCCCGCACAAGCCCACCGCGACCAACGCGCCGAACGCGAAGAACCACGCCACCCACCCCGTCGCCGAGCCGGGCGCCGAGAGCAGCCGCTGCGGGTCGTCTTGTTTGTCTGTCGTCAACTTCACCAACCGCTCCCGAACTGCGCGCGGCAGACCGTTGAAGGGCACGTTGATCATGTCGGGGCAGCATACCCGTGACGCGCCGCATTTTTTGACCACGCGCCACAGCCCCGTAGCGTTCGCCACATGCACAAGCGAATCGACGAGCGGCAGCAGACGACGGCGCAGGTTGACGCGGTGGACTTCGAGAGCGGCGTGGAGTTCTCCGGCGCGGCGCAGAACATGTCGGCGCACGGCCTCAAGTTCCACGCGGGCATGGAGCCGCCGGTCGGCGCAGAGCTCGCGGTGCGCGTGGGTGACGAGCGCGCGAACCTGCACGTGACGCGCGTCGAGGCGTGCGCCGCGGGCGGCTACGATGTCGCCGGTCGGTTGACGCCGCGCCGTTGAGAAATGTGGAGTAGGCGCGCCTCCACGATGTCTGCTGGCGCGCGCAGATTCTGGTGGTTGAGCGGGTGCGTGCTCGGGCTGTTGGTGGCGCTCGAGCTGCTCGCGCGCATCGAGCCCGAGAGCCTCGCCGCCGTCGCGCATCGCGTGCGCTTCAAGCTGGCGCTGCTGCACCGCAAAGGGCCGGTCGATTTCGTCGCGCTCGGCAGCTCGCGCACCAACGACGGCCTCGCGCCGTCGCGCCTCGGGAAAGGCGTCGGGTTCTCGGCCGCGACCCCGTCGAGTTCACTGCCGACGCTGGAGTTCATCGCGTCACGCCTCGGGCCGCAGAAGCTGGTGCTGGTCGAACTCTCGCGCCCGCAGTGGGACGCCGCGCCGCTCGAGCTCGAGGCCGACGCAGACGCTGACTATTCGCAAGATCCGCTCGGCCGCTGGCTGCATGAACATTCCGCGCTGCTGCGCGTGCGGCGCGCGTTGGCGCTCGAGAACTGGCCGCGCATCGCGGGCCTGGTGAGCGCGAAGCAGCTCGACGGCTCCGAGTGGTTCCGCAGCCGGCAGCTCATCGAGACCTTCCGCCCACCCGAGCCGCCGCCCGGCGTCCACGACGATGACGCGTGGAAACCGACGCTGCCGCTTGCCGACAGCGAGCCACCCGATGCGCGCGTCGTCGAGGGGTACGCGCGGGTCGTGGAGCAACTCCGGCAGCACGGCGCACGCGTGGTGCTCATCGCCCCGCCGCTCGCCTCGGGGAAACGCGCGGAAGAGTGCAGCAGCGCCGGGAATTCGCTGCGCGCGGCGGTGGCGAAGCGCGTCGACGCGCCGTTGATTGATTTCACCTGCGCGCCGGTCGACGACCGCTGGTTCGTCGATGGGCAGCACCTCTCATCTCCCGGTCGCGCGCGCTTCACCCGGGCGCTGGCGGAGGCGCTCTGACATGCAGTTCACCAGCGCCACCTTCCTGCTCTGCGTGCCGGTGCTGGTGGCGGTGTACTGGGCTGTCCGCTCGCAGCCCGCGCGGCTGGTGTTGCTCTTCGTGTCGTCGCTGGCGTTCTACGCGTGGCGGCACTGGCCCTCGGTGTTCCTGCTGCTGGGCAGCATCGGCGTGAACTACACGCTGGGCCGCGCGCTGGAAAAGTCCCGCAGCCGCGCGCTGCTGGGCTTCGGCGTCGCGCTCAACCTCTCGTTCCTGTTGTTCTTCAAATACGGGCGCTTCCTGCACCTGCCGCACGCGCGCGACGACGGGTGGATGCCGCTGGGCATCTCGTTCTTCACCTTCCAGGTCATCGCGTACCTGGTCGACGTGCACCGGCGTGAGCTGCCGGCCGAGAAGAACCTGCTGGTGTTCGCGGTCTTCAAGTCGTTCTTCGCGCAGCTGGTCGCCGGGCCCATCGTGCGCGGGCGCGAGTTCCTCCCGCAGCTGCACCGGCGCGCGGAGTTCGACTGGGCGAAGTTGCATCGAGGCGCGTGGCTCATTCTCTGCGGGCTGTTCCTGAAGGTCGGCGTGGCCGACGCCATCGGCGAGTACGTGAACTACGCGTGGAAGGCGCCGGGCGCGCTGGGCGTGAACAACGCGTGGCTGGTGCTGTACGCGTACGCCGCGCAGTTGCTGGCCGACTTCTGGGGCTACTCGACGATGGCGGTGGGCCTGGGCGCGTGCTTCGGGCTCGAGCTGCCCATCAACTTCGACAACCCGTACGCGTCGGCGTCGCTGCGCGAGTTCTGGAGGCGCTGGCACATCACGCTCTCGGGCTGGCTGCGCGACTACCTGTACATCTCGCTCGGCGGAAATCGCGGCGTCTCGAAGACGCGCGCAGCCTTCAACCGGCTGGCGACGATGGCGCTGGGCGGCCTGTGGCACGGCGCGGGGTGGAACTACCTGCTCTGGGGCACGCTCCATGGCGTGTGGATGGACCTTGAACTTGTCACCGACAAGTTTCGCGCGCGCTGGCCGCGCTGGCTGGGCGTCTTCGTCACCTTCCACGTGGTGGTGGCGCTGTGGCTCCCCTTCCGCGCGCCGTCGATGCAGGCGCTCGGGCAGTTCGTGACGCGCCTCTTCACCACGCGCTTCGACAGCGCGATGCCCACGCAGACGCTGGTGCTGACGGTGGGCTTCCTCGTCGCGCAGAAACCGCTCTTCGCGGCGGTGCGGCGCGACGACCTGAAGCCGTGGGTCGAAGGGCTGCTGGCGGCGCTGATGGTGTGGGCGCTGCTCGCGTACGGCAGCGCGAAGTCAGACTTCATCTATTACGTGTTTTGAAGCAGCCGTGGGGGAGGCCGGTTTTCGACGGTGCGCGCCGTGCGCACTCCGCACAGGCCCTCGACTCCGGGCAAGAACGTCAAACTGTACGAAGCGGGGCGGTTTCGTCTCGCCTGGCGAGCTCAAACCGCCCTGCTTGCCTCAGTTCGCCCGAAGCTCAAGGGCATGCGCGCAAAAGCAACGACGCCGACGCGCGCACCCGCACCCCTCGAAGCCAGCCGTCACTTCTTCTTCTTCGCGGCGGGCTTCTTCTTCGGCGCGGCCTTCGCCTTCTTCGGAGCGGCTTTCTTCGGCGCCGCTTTCGCCTTCGCGGCCTTCTTTTTTGCGGGCGCCTTCTTCGCCGCCGGCTTCTTCGCCTTCGGGGCCGCCTTCACCTTCTTCGGCGCGGGCTTCTTCGCGCGCGGCGGCGCCATCGGCGCGGTGGGCCCGGCCTCGCGACGCGACTCCAGCACCCCGCGCACGCCGTTGAGCGCGTCTTGCGCCCAGTCGAGGCGCAGCGCGCCGCTCTTCACCAGCGCGTTCAACACCTCCGGAGGCGGCGGGCCTTCGTTCGTCACCACGCCGCCGGTGCCGGTGTTCAACGTGGCCTTGAGCAACGACTCCAGCGCGGCGCGGCCGGCGATGACGCGCTCGACCTCCTTGTACCGGCTGGCGAGGGCCTGACCCGCCTTCCCGCGGAGCTCCGCGACCTGTTCGCGCGAGAAGGAGCCGTCATCAGCCGCCACTTCATCGGCGTCTTCGGGGCGCGGACCGTCCCACAACGAGAGGCCGTTCTCGTCGACCGCCAGCGCGATTCGGTTGAACGCGGTCTGGAGGGTGGTGACGGCCGAAATCTCTGCGCGCAACGCTGCAAGGGTCTGGCTGTGCAATTGGCTGTGCATGGCGTGTAGCCTCGCAAACATGTTTGAGCTGTTTCACTCAATTTCTGACGCGAGCAGCGCGAAGGTGCGCCGTTACGTAACGGAGCATGACCTCGAGGTGCGCTTCCGCAACGTCACGTACGACGAGGTGATGACCGACCTCCGCGCGCGCGGCGGCACCACGGCGCCCGCCCTGTGGGATGGTGAGCGCCTCATCACCGGCGCCGACGCCATCATCGCGCGGCTGGCCGCGCACAGCGACGTGGGCCGCGGCTGAGGGCCAAAAAGTGCTCCCGCCCCGGGTGGGGACTACACTCGCGCGCTGAAGCCTCCCCTCACTTCAGGCGCACAGATGACGTCTCTTTCCCGCTTTTCGCTCTGCGCCCTCGCGCTGCTGGTCACCGGCTGTTCGCGCACCGCCCTCTATTTCTGCGACTCCACTGACGACTGCCCCGTCGGGTACGTGTGCCAGCGCGACCGCTGCGTGCCCGGCGATGACACCCCGGTGTGCAACGGCGCCGACCTCTCCACCGACGACGCGAACTGCGGCGCGTGCGGCCACGCGTGCGCGGCTGATCATCACTGCGCCGCCGGTGCGTGCGTGTGCGGCGACACGCAGCTCGAGTGCAACGGCGCCTGCGTCGACCCGAAGCGTGACGACGCCCACTGTGGCGCCTGCGACAGTGTGTGCGTCAGCGGCCACTGTGTTCAGGGCGCGTGCATCGCCGGCTGCCGCGCCGACGAGACCGACTGCAACGGCGCGTGCACGGTGCTCGCCGACGACCCGCACCACTGTGGCGCGTGCGGCACCGACTGCGGCGACGGCGTCTGCACCCAGGGCGTGTGCACCTCCGCGTGCCCCACGGGGACGGTGGCGTGCGGCGGCGCGTGCCTCGACGTCTCCAGCGACCCGAACCACTGCGGCGCGTGCGACGTGGCGTGCGGAGATTCGCTCTGCCAGCAGGGCACGTGCGTCACCGGCTGCGGCACCGGCTTCACCGCGTGCGGCCAGCGCTGCGTCAACACCTCCACCGATGAGAACAACTGCGGCGCCTGCGGCACCACCTGCGCGGGCAACGAACAATGTCAGGCCGGCGCGTGCGTCGTGGTGTGCCCGGCGAACCAGACGCTGTGTGGCACCACCTGCACCGACTCGCGCACCGACGCGGCCAACTGTGGCGGCTGCGGCGTGGCATGCGCGGCGTCGCAGCAGTGCCTCAACGGCATCTGCACCACCGCGTGCACCTCCGGGCAGACGCTGTGCAACGGGCAGTGCGTCACCCTCGGGAGCGACCAGGCCAACTGTGGCGCGTGCGGCGTCTCCTGCGGGCCCGTCGAGCGCTGCACCAACGGCGCCTGCGTGCCGGGCTGCGCGACCCCGCTGCAGCTGTGCAACGGCGCGTGCGCTGACGTACGCGTCGACGAGGCCAACTGCGGCGCCTGCGGCACCTCCTGCGCCAGCGGGCAGACCTGCGTCGGCGGGAGCTGCCGCTCGTGCACGCCCTGCGCCGACGGCTCGTGCCCCAACACCGCCACCGACAACAACAACTGCGGCGCCTGCGGCACCGTGTGCGCCAACGGCACCAGCTGCATCAATGGCGCATGCGTCGCCGGGTGCCCCTCGGGCCAGACCGACTGCGGCGGGAGCTGCGTCAACACCTCCACCGACGGCGCGCACTGCGGGGTGTGCGGCCACGCGTGCCCCGCCGGCACCGCGTGCGTCAGCGCCACCTGCACCTGCCCCGCGGGCGCGACGCTGTGCAACGGCCGCTGCGTGACGACCGCGAGCGACTCCGCCAACTGCGGCAGCTGCGGCAACGCGTGCGCCGCCGGCCTCACGTGCACCAACGGCCAGTGCCAGTGCCCTGTCGGCAGCAGCTTCTGCAATGGCGCGTGCGTCACCACCAGCAACAACCCCGCCCACTGCGGCGGCTGCAACCGCCCGTGCGCCACCGGCGAGGCGTGCACCAACGGCGTGTGCGGCTGCCCGTCAAACCAGACCTTGTGCAACGGCCAGTGCCGCGCCATCGACAGCGATGTACAGAACTGTGGCGGCTGCGGCGTCGCCTGCGCGCCGGGCCAGGGCTGCGTCAACGGGGTGTGCGGGTGCCCCGCCGGTACGCTGCTGTGTGGCGGCGCGTGCGTGCCCTCGGCCGACGGCAACTGCGGCGCGTGCGGCGTCACGTGCGGCGGCGGCGCCTCCTGCACCAACGGGAGCTGCCAGTGCCCCGCCGGTCAGACCGCCTGCAACGGCACGTGCGTCGCCACCGGGAGCGACCCCAACCACTGCGGCGCCTGCGGCACCGTCTGCGCCAGCGGCCAGACCTGCAGCAACGGCGTGTGCGCCGGCGGGTGCTCGAGTGGCCAGACCTCCTGCAACGGCAGCTGCGTCAGCACGCAGACCGACGCCAACAACTGCGGCGCGTGCGGCCACGCGTGCACCGGCGGCATGACGTGCAGCGGCGGCGCGTGCGTGTGCCCGACGGGCTTCACCGCGTGCAACGGCACCTGCGTCAACCTGACGACCGACGGCGCCAACTGCGGCAGCTGCGGCACCTCCTGCGCGGGCGGGAGCTGCGCGGCGGGCGTCTGCTCCTGCCCCACGGGCTTCATCCGCTGCAACGGCGCGTGCGTCTCGCGCAACGACCCGGCGACGTGCGGCGCGTGCACCACGCAGTGCGGCTCCAACCAGGTGTGCACCGGCTTCGGCTGCCGCAACGCGTGCTTCACCGGGCAGACCCAGTGCGGTGACGCGTGCACCTTCACGCAGATTGACCCCAACAACTGCGGCGCCTGCGGCAACGTGTGCGGCAACGGCGGCACCTGCAACAACGGCACGTGCAGCTGCCCCTCGGGCACCACCCGCTGCGGCAACACCTGCGTGCGCCTGAGTGAAGACGCCGCCAACTGCGGCGCCTGCGGCACGGCGTGTGGCGCGGGCCAGGTCTGCTCCAACGGCGCGTGCGTCACCGCGTGCCCCGCCGGAGAGACCTCGTGCAGCGGCGCCTGTCAGAACCTCGCCAGCGACTTCTCGAACTGCGGCACCTGCGGCCACGCCTGCGGCACCAACGAGCAGTGCGCGAGCGGCGCCTGCTACTGCACCTCCGGCGCGGGCCTCTGCAACGGCCGCTGCACCGACCTCCAGTCGAACCGCAACAACTGCGGGAGCTGCGGCACCCAGTGCGGCAACAACCAGGTCTGCGTGGCTGGCGCGTGCACCTGCGCGGTGGGCCAGACGCTGTGTGGCACCACCTGCCGCAACCTCGAGACCGACCGGAACAACTGCGGCGCCTGCGGCAACGTCTGCCAGGGCAGCTTCGCCACCATCGGCTGCCAAAGCGGCGTGTGCACGTGCAACACTGGCCTCACCATGTGCGGCACGGCCTGCGCGAACCTCGCCTTCGACCGGAACAACTGTGGCGCGTGCGGCAACGTGTGCGCGTCGAATGCGGTGTGCATCAACTCCGTCTGCACGGCGCCATGATGAAGCCCCTCGCCCTCTTCGCCCTGCTGTCGCTCCACGCCGTCGAGGTGCTGTCCGGCGAGTACCGCGCCGTCACCCTGGAGACCGGCCAGCGCCGCATCTTCCGCGTGCCCAACCTCGAGACCATCACCGGCTCCTCCGGCCGGTGCGTCGAAGAGGGCCTCGACGGCGAGACCATGGAGGCCATCTGGATTGAGGCGTCGTGCGAGGGCGTGCGCACCTCGATGGTGTGGAAGAAGGACGGCACCCGCATGCACGTGATGGCCTGCGCGGAAGACGTCGCGACGCGCACCGCCGCGCAGCTGAAACTCCGGCAGCAGGTGCAGCGCGAAATCAAGGCGCACAAGTCGGTGACGGCCTGCGTGCGCAACGGCCGCGTCGAGGTGTGGGGCTGGGTGCAGACGCAAGAAGAGATGGCCCCCTTCGCGGCGCTCGAGAAGAAGCACCGCGACACCGTGAAGAGCTTCGTGGAAGTCATCGCGCGAGACGAGTGATGGGGTGGCGGGCGGCGATGGAGGCGGTGGCGGACGTGCTGTGGCCTCCCGCGTGCGCGGTGTGCGACGCGGTGCTGGCCGGGCCCGGCGCGTTCTGTGAGGCCTGCGCGCACGAGGTCACCGAGCTGCCGCCGCTCCACTGTGCGCGGTGCGCGGAGCCCGGCGCCTTCCCCGGAGGGGCGTGCGGGCGGTGTCTCGCCGAGCCGCCGCCGTGGGAGAAGGCCTGGGCGGGCTTCGAGCACGAAGGCGCGCTGGCCCGCGCCATCCACCGGTTCAAGTACGAAGACCGCGCGGACCTCGCCCGCCCGCTGGGGGCGCTGCTGGCCGCCGTCGCCGCCGACGAGTGGCCGCGGCTCCCGGGGGTGCTGGTGCCGCTGCCGCTCCATGAGGCGCGCTACCGCGAGCGGAAGTTCGACCAGGCCGCGCTGCTGGCGGCGGAGCTGGCCACCCGCGTGGGGCGCCCGCTGCAGCTCGACTGGCTCCGGCGCACCCGCGACACCGCGCGCCAGGTGGGGCTCAACGAGGCGCTGCGCGAGGCCAACGTGCGCGGCGCCTTCCACGTCGCCCGGCCGCTCGACGGGCACGACGTGGTGCTGGTCGACGACGTGCTGACCACCGGCGCCTCGGCGCGGGAGGCGGTGCGGGTGTTGAAAGCGGCCGGCGCCGGGCGCGTCAGCGTGCTGACACTTGCCCGCGCGCGCCGCGAAACCGCGACGACCTGAGCCGTCACCCGCGCGCGACGGTGCGCACATGTATGTCTGTAAAAGGACATGGGTATTCGGCCTAGAAACCCTGATCCACCGGGGGACGTAAACCCCAAGACACAGTCCTCCTCTCATCTCTGGAGTCGCACGCCATGGCCATTCCCTCCGACGCTGCCGCCGCCGCGGCCGCCGCTGCTGCTGCCGCCGCTGAAGCCCGCCGTCGTGCTGAAGAAGCCGCTCGCCGAGCCGCCGAGGCCGCGCGCCGCGCCGCTGAGGAGGCCGCCCGCCGCGCCGCCGCCGAGGCCGCGAAGAAGGCCGCCGCGCCGAAGGTCGACCCCGCGAAGGCCAAATCGGCCGACGCCCTGCGCGCCAAGAAGTTCGGGAACAACGAGTTCTCCACCGGCAAGGGCTCCGCGCTGAAGGCCAAGGCGCTGGCCACCACCGGCGCGAACATCAAGGCCCTCAAGGTCGAGGAGCCGAAGGTCGACGCGAAGAAGCCCGACGACAAGACCATCGCGGGCAACATCGAGCGCTACGGCCAGAAGGCCTACGACGGCCTCAAGAAGGCCGGCATCGATGACGAGGCGCTGTCGAAGGCCGCGAAGACGGCGCTCCCCGACCTCAAGCTGGCCGGCCAGGCGGTGGCCGACCAGAAGTACGGCGACGCCCTCAAGAGCCTCGGCGACGCGGCGAAGGCCGGCGGCGCTGACCTCGCGAAGTCGGCCATCACCAACCTCGCGAAGGAGCACCTCCAAGGCCCCGCGAAGGCCATCCTCTCCGACCCGAAGGTGGTCGACGAATTGGCGAAGTCGGCGCCGGGCACGCTCAAGAAGCTGGGCGATGGGAAAATCGGCGACGCCTTCGAAGACCTCGCCAGCAACAAGCCGCTGCGCGACTCCGTCATCACCGCCGCCATGAACGACAAGGACTTCTCGGCCAACGTCGAGAAGCTCGGCCTCTCGAAGGACGACCTCGTCAAGGCCGGCGCCGCGCTGCCCAACGTGGTGCGCGCCGCGGAAGCCGCCGGCAAGGGCGAGTGGAAGCAGGCCGTCGAGGAGCTCGCCAACGGCGCCCGTCACGCGCCGGAGCTCATCGCGAAGGGCATCCAGACCGCGGCGAAGAACCTGCCCGCGGGCCTGGCGCGCGACATCCTCACCGATGACAAGGCGGCGCTGGCGCTGGCGAAGGCCGGCACCACCTTCCTCAAGAGCGCGCTCGACGGGAAGCCCGACGCGATTCGCCAGCTCGTCGGCAATGACAGCCTGCGCGGCGCGGTCATCGACGCGGCGTACAAGAACGCCGACTTCAAGGCGCAGGTCGACAAACTGGGCCTCACCAAGGGCGAGCTGAAGGAGGCCGGCAAGGCGCTCCCGCACCTGCTCGACGCCGCCGCGGCGCTCGACAAGCAGCCCGCCGACGCGCAGGCCGCGCTCACCGCGCTGGCCGACGCCGCGAAGGACGCGCCCAACCTCGTCAGCAAGGCCATCGAGAAGGCCGCCGCGCACCTGCCCGCGGGCCTCGCGCGCGACGTGCTGACCAACAGCAAGGTGGCTGATCAGCTCGCCAAGGCCAGCCCCGACGTGCTGCGCAAGCTGGCGCAGGGCGACGTCGAGGGCGCGCTGGGCGCCATCGGCACCAACAAGGCGCTGCGCGACTCCGTCATCGACGCGGCGATGAAGAACCCGGAGTTCGCCGGCAACCTCAAGAAGCTGGGCATCGACTCCGCGGCTGACTTGAAGCAGGCCGGCGACGCGCTCCCCGACCTCTTCAAGGCGGGCAAGCTGCTCTCAGGTGAGAAGCCCGACCTCCCGGGTGCGCTGGCGGCGCTGCGTGAGGCGGCCATCAAGGCGCCCGACCTCACCGACAAGCTGGCGGCGGCGGTCTCGAAGAACGCGCCGCAGCCCATCAAGGACCTGCTGGGCGACCCGAAGCTCGCGAAGGCGCTCCTCACCGACAAGGACTTCCACGCCAACGTCAAGAAGGTCATCGACGGCGACGTCCTGGGCGGCCTCTCCGGCATCCTCAAGAACGACACCATCCGCGACGGCGTGTTGGACATCGTCGGCAAGAACCCCGCGGTGCAGAGCGCGCTGAAGAAGGTCGGGCTCGACCAGAGCGACCTGAAGCAGGCCGGCGCCGCGGTGCCGCACATCCTCGACGCGGCGAAGGCGGCGTTCGGTGACCCGCGCGACTTCGACGCGGCGCTGACCGCGCTGGGCAAGGCCGCTGACGCCGCGCCCGCGCTGCTCAAGAAGCTGGGCGGCAAAATCTACGACGCGCTCCCGAAGAACCTGCGGGACGGCCTCGACCAACTCGGCCTCAAGCGCGCCGACATCGAGCAGGCGCCGCTGGCGCTCCCGTCGCTCGTCGACGCTGGCAAGAAGCTCACCACCGACCCCAAGGGCGCGGTGGAGGCCATCCTCAAGGCGGGCGAGCTCGCGCCGGACCTGGCGACGAAGTTCATCCAGGGGGCGGGCAACGCGCTGCCGCAGAAGTTCGGGCTCGCGAAGAAGCTGCTGCAAGACGGCGACGTAGCGCGCGCGCTGGCGAGCGACCCCTCGCTGCACGCGGGCATCAACCAGCTGCTCGACGGCAAGGTGCTCGAGGGCGCCAGCGCGCTGCTGCACGACGACGCCGCGCGCGACGCGGTGCTCAAGGTCGTCGCCGCAGACCCGAAGGTGCAGGAGGCCCTCGGCAAGGTCGGCCTCACCGACAAGGACCTGCTCCAGGCGGGCGCCGCCGCGCCGCACCTGCTCGACGCGGGCGTGGCGTTGGCGAAGCCCGACGTTCAGGCTGCGCTCACCGCGCTCGGGGCCGCAGGCGCCGCCGCGCCCGCCCTGCTGAACAAGGTCGGCGAGAAGATCTACGGCGCGCTGCCGCAGAACGTGAAGACGCAGCTGGGCAAGCTGGGCCTCACCGCCGAAGACTTCAAGGAGGTCGGCCAGGCGCTCCCGCACGTCATCGACGCCGCGAAGGCCTTCGCCGCCGGCAAGCCGCTCGACGCGCTCAAGGCGCTGGGCGAAGCGGTGGGCTCCGCGCCCGACCTGATGGGCAAGGCCATCGCCACGCTGGCCAAGCACATCCCCGGCGACGGGCTGATGAAGACGCTCCTGTCCGACCCGGCGACGGTGAAGGACTTCTTGAGCGACCCGAACGTGCGCGACGCGGCGAAGAAGCTGCTCGCGGGCGACCCGGCCGGCGCGCTGCGTGACGCGGGCGCGGCGCTGCGTGAAGGCAACGACAGCAAGCTGCTCGGCCACGTGGCCGACGCCATCATGAAGGACCCCAAGCTCTCGGCCGCGCTCGCGAAGATCGGCATCGAGACGAAGGAGGACATCACCGACGCCGGCGCCGCCATCGGCGACATGTTCCAGCTGGTCGACCACCTCGGCCAGCAGGACTGGGGCGCCGCCATCAAGGACCTGGGCCTCGTCGCGCAGGACCTCCCCGACACGCTGCGCTCGAAAATCGTCGAGAAGCTCACCACCACCATGCACCTGCCGCCCGCGCTGGGCGAGGTGCTCTCCGGGGTCATCGACGCGATGGGCGACCCCAAGGTGCGCGACGCCGTCGGCGACGCGTTCGCGGCCTTCAAGAGCGGCAACCCGCTGGAGTGGATCAAGGGCCTCGCGCACGCGGGCGAGGTCATCAGCGCGCAGTCTCCCGACCTGGCCGTCGGCTTCCTCGACACGCTCTCGAAGCTGCCGGGCTCGGTGGGCGCGTTCTTCGGCGACCACGAGCTCAACAAGGCCATCGTCGACTCCGGCTCGCTCACGCACGTGTTCAGCGCGGTCGAGAAGCTCACCGACGGTGACCTGCTGGGCGCGGTCAAGGAGCTCGGCGGCGCCTTCGCGGCGCTCATCAGCCAGGGCGACAAGGTGCACATCCCCGGGGTCACGATTCATGGGCCCTTCGGCATCGACAAGACGCTGTGGGGAGGCGCCGACCTGCCCTTCAGCACGCAGGGCCTCGAGAACATCGGCCGCCTCATGGGCCGCCTGGTCGCGGCGCTGCCTCCGAAGGTCAAGACGTTCCTCGAGGAGAAGGCCGCCAGCGCGGTCGCGAAGACCGGCTTCCGCTCCATCCCCGTGGTGGGGCCGGTGGTCGGCCTGGTGGAAGACGGCGTCGACCTCGCGCACGACCTGAGCGATGGCCGCGACGGGCTCACCATCGGCCTCGACATCGCCAACCTCGTGGTGGGCGGCGTCGACCTCATCCCCGGGGTGGGTCAGGGCATCGCCACGCCGCTCAAGATGCTGCTCGGTGTCGCCAACGGCATCGACGATGCGCGCGTGATGATCGGCGACATGAAGGACTTCGGCGAGCAGATGACCGGCATGGCCGCGTAGTCGTTGGGCACACGGAGCGCGTGACCTGCGCGCTCCGTGTCATCCGCGAGCCGTCAGCACCGATGATGGCTTCTCGACGCCTTCACGGCCTCGAGATTGATGAAGTTCTCCACGCGTCACGCGCGCGTGAGTTCGTCGGCACTGCGTTCCCACGACGCACGTCGGCGTTCGTTCACGCAGCCGTGACGCGTCGCAGTTGTGCTTCGGGGTTCCAGCCTTCGGGAGCGCCGTCGCTCCACCAGCGCATGCCTGATGCGACCCACGCTGCGCGAAGAGTCGCGTGCGGCGTCGACGCGTCGTCGTAACCGAACTGTGTGCCGCAGCACGCGCAGATCTCGAAACTCGCGCACCCGAGGGCGTCGTACGCGGGCTCGCCAAGCCGGTCGAAGCCGCACACCGGGCACACGCCAGCGCTGATCAGCTGATCACTCCGCGCTTGCGCAAGAACGCCAGCGACGCGTCGACCTTCTCCTGCGCGCTCAGCCCGAGCGGGAGCTCGAGGTACTTGTCGGCCGTGAGGAACTTCTTGAGCCGCGCGCGCACGAACTCGTACGAGGTCTTCTTGAACTGGTCGTAGGAGTAGCGCTCCGGGCCGGTCTTGTCGGTCTTCGCGCGCTTCTCGACCTCGTCCCAGTCGACGATGCACGCGGTGATGTTGGGCACGTAGACGAGCCACGAGGTGCTCCACAGGCCCAGCTTCGCGTCGCTCTTGTGGAGCGCCTCGAAGGCGCGGCGGTAGTGCGGCGCGAGCTTCTCGGCATCGAGGAAGGCGTTCTCGGTCTTCATCAGCGCCTCGCGCGCGGCGGCGTCTTTGCCCATCGCGTCGCTGATGGCGTCGTTCGAGACGACCTTCAGGCCGGCCTTCGTGAACACCTGCGCGGCCCACGCTGCTTCTTCGAGGGGCGGCACATCAATCACCACGAGCTGTTGAGCCATGGCGTCAGCCTAACCCGTCGCAGCGCATTCGCTGTCGCCTTCGTGTTGACGGCGACGCCGCGTGGAGACAAGTGCGAACGCGATGAAGAAGTACGCGTGGCTCTTCTCGATGGCGTTCGTGGTGTTGGTGGCCGACCAGTCCACCAAGGCGTGGGCGCACGCGCGGCTGCTGCGTGACCGCATCATCTTTCAAGGTGACTTCCTCGAGCTCGGCTACGCAGAGAACCACGCGGCGGCGCTCGGCCTCTTCCGCAACGTGCCGGAGCACCTGCGCGTGCCGCTCTTCCACCTCGTGTCGTTCGGCGCGGTGATGCTGGTGCTCTATTACGCGGCGAAGCTGACGGGCGCGGCGGGCGAGCGCTTCGCGAAGTGGGGCCTGCCGCTGGTGCTGGGCGGCGCGCTGGGCAACGAGTGCGACCGGCTCTTCCGCGGCTTCGTCATCGACTTCGTCGGCTTCCACCCGGGAGGCATGAACTTCCCCGCGTTCAACATCGCCGACGCGGCCATCGTGGGCGGCGTGGTGCTGTTGATGGTCGACGCGTTGGTGCGCCCGACGCCGCGCTGACGCGCCACTTCAGTCGTAGCTCTCGAGGTGGAGCTGCTGCCGCTCGACGCCGTGCTGCTTCAGCACCTCCCGCACCTCGAGCAGCATCTTCTTCACGCCGCAGATGTACGCGTGCGGCGGCCCGTGCGCGGCGAGCTGCTTCCACAGCTCCAGCGCGTGCGTCTGCACGTAGCCGGTGCGGCCGGCCCACGCCGCGTCGGGGCGCGACAGCGTCAGCTCGAAGCGCACGTGCGGGTGCGCGCGCGCGAGCGCCTCGAACTCCTCGCGGTACATGGCGTCGGCCAGGGAGCGCACGCCGAAGAGGATCCACAACGGGTCGGTGCGGCCGCTCTGCAGCGCGTCGTGCAGCATGCCGCGGAAGGGCGCGACGCCGGTGCCGGTGGCGATGAAGAGCGAGGGCCCCACGTCGAGCGGCCGCAAGAAGAGGCCCTGCGGCGCCTTCACTTCGAGCTCGGTGCCGACCTTCGCCGCGTGGAGCCACGTGCTCCCCACGCCGCCGTCGACCTTCGTCACCACCAACTCGAAGCGCGACGCCTCCGCGCGCGGCACCGAGGCGATGGAGTAGCTGCGCCGCAGTGGCCGGCCCTTCTCGTCTTCCAGCGGCAACACGAGGCTGGCCCACTGGCCGCTCTGGAAGGTGAAGGGCCCGTCGGTGCGCTCGAAGACGAGCTCCTTCACGCGGGGCGTAAGGTCTCGCGAAGAGACCAGCGTGGCCTTGAACGTCTGGGGAGGGGGCGGCCGCGTCATGGTGTGCGCGCACATAACGCAATGATGTTACGAGCGCTCACATGCTGCCGGTCCTCTACCGATTCGTCTTCACTTCGGGCGCGGGTCACATCGCGCTGTACCTCCTGTGCATCGGCCTCGTGGTGTACGCGGTGCGCAACGGGTGGAACACCGCCGCCGGGCCGCTCGACAAGAACGGCAAGCCCACCGAGCCCAGCAAGAGCGACCGTCAGACGCGCGCCATCACCTTCGGCGTGTTCGGCGTCGCGCTGGCCATCGGCGGCATGTACTACGCGCTCCCCGAGGTGCCGATTCTCGGCTGGCACGGCAAGGGCGAAGGCCTGCCGCTCCACACCTACGGCATCATGATTGGCCTGGGCTTCATCACCGCGGTGACCGTGGCCTCGATGCTGGCGGTGCGCGAGTGGCCGGGTAAGCTGGGCCTCGAGCGGAGAGATCAGATCTTCGACCTCGCCTTCTACGCCTTCGTGGGCGGCATCGCGGGCTCGCGCATCCTCTTCGTGCTCGTGAACTGGAAGCAGTACGCGGCCGACCCGATGTCGATGTTCAGCCTCGGTGGTGGCCTCGTCTTCTACGGCGGTCTCATCGGCGCGACGGCGCTCTCGTTCTGGTTCGCGAAGTCGCGCGGCATCGAGTTCATGCGGCTGGCCGACCTCTGCATCCCCACGGTGTCGCTGGGCCAGGCCTTCGGGCGCCTGGGCTGCTTCTCGGCGGGCTGCTGCTGGGGCGACATCACCACGCACGACAAGGCGCCCTTCGCCGTGGAGTTCCCCGGGCAGAACGTGCAGGACCTCTTCGGCAACGCGGGCGGCACGCCGAGCCTCGCGTTCTCCTCGATGGCCGACCGGGTCAACGAGACGCGCTGGGTCATCGAGAAGACGGGCGAGGTCTTCCCCAACGCGGTCGACGGCGCGGTGCGCATCTCCGACTGGGCGGCCTCGCATGGCCACACGCTGCCGGTGCACCCCACGCAGCTCTACGAGTCGCTGGGGCAGATGGTGCTGTTCGCGACGCTGATGACGGCGCGCCGCTGGCGCCGCTTCCACGGGCAGATCTTCGCCATCTGGTTGATGTGCTACGCGGTGCTGCGCAGCTCGGTGGAGCTCTTCCGCGGCGACCTGGAGCGCGGCACCATCCACGGGCTCATCGAGAGCATCCCCAGCGGGGCCTGGTACAACATCTCCACCAGCCAGTTCATCTCGCTGGTGATGTTCAGCTTCGGGGCCTGGCTGCTGGTGAAGAACCTGCGCGCTGTCAATGCCCGGCCGGCCATCGATGTGTCGGCGCTGACGGCGGCCTGAGGGAAAAGTAGAGTGCGGCGCCGTGCCCGTACGCGCTGAAGTCAAAGGCTCCGAAGAGCAGATGCAGCACCTGTCGGAGCTCGAGGGCGACCTCGCGGAGCTCCGCGCTGCGTACGACCAGTACTTCCAGGGCAACGAGCGCCTGCCGCCGCTCAAGCGCCACGACGCCTTCAAGAAGCAGTACCTGAAGATGAAGGGCAGCTCGGTGCGCCAGACGGCGGTGAAGTTCCGCCTCGAGAGCATCGGCCAGAAGCTGCTGACCTACGAGCGCCTCTGGGAGCGCACCCTCAAGGAAATCGAGAACGGCACCTACAAGCGCGACCTCGCGCGCCTCAAGCGCCACCAGAAGGACCCCGGGCAGAAGAAGAGCACCGCCGACTTCGACGTCGATGAAGATCTCGACCTCTCCGACCTCGACTCCGGTGAAGACGACCTCTCGTCGGTCATCGCCGCCGCCGAGAAAGCCGTCGAGGCGGTGGCCGCGAGGCCGGCGACGCCCGCCATTCCCCCGGTGAAGCCGCTGACCGGCGTGGCGCCCGCCATCATGCCGGCCGTGCCTCCGGTGACGCCCTCGGGAGGCGTCAAGCCCGCGGCCGCCGTGGCCGGCCTCAAGCCCATCACCAACCCGTTCGCGCAAGCCGCAGCGCCGGTGGCGCCGCCGAAGATCACCTCCGGGTCGTTCCCGGCCGTCACTCCGGCGGGGCCTCCAAAAATCACCTCCGGGTCGTTCCCCGCCGTCACCCCTGCGGGGCCTCCGAAGATCACCGGCGCCTTCCCGGCCGTCACGCCCGCGGGGGCGCCAAAGGTCGCCGGCGCGGGGCCCGCCGTTCCAAAGGGGGCGGCCCCCGTCGCACCGGCAGGGCCTCCGAAGGTCACCGGCGCGCTCCCCGCGGTCACGCCGAAGATGCCCTCGGGCCCGCTGCCCGCGACCCCGCGCCCTGCCGTCGCCGCGCCGCGCGCTCCGACCGGGGGCGACGGCGGGCTGTCGGATCAGAAGATCAAGGCCATCTACGACGCGTACGTGATGGCCAAGAAGCGCACCGGTGAAGACACGCGCGCCATCACGCTCGACTCGGTGGCCTCATCGCTCAAGAAGCAGGTGCCGGAGCTGATGAAGCAGCACAACGCGAAGAGCGTCGAGTTCAAGGTGGTCATCAAGGACGGCAAGGCCATCTTGCGCGCGCTCCCCAAGGAGTGACCGTCAGCGCCGGACTCGCACGAAAAAGCCCGGCCACCGCGAGGTGACCGGGCGTTGTCTTTCGCGCTCCCAGGCCTCGACTTACGGCCCGTAGCAGAACTGCTGGTACTGGAACTCGAGCGTCTGGCCCGACTGCGGCGCGGTGTTGAACGTCACCGAGTTGGTCGTCGAGTTGTACGTGTAGCAGGTGGGCGTCGCCGGGCAGGTCGGCACCACCATGCCGTTGACGCGCACCACCACGGAGGTCGGGTTCGCCGGCTGGTTCTGCAGGTAGAACTGCGTGCGCTGACCGAAGGCCGTCTGCCCGAGGTTCTGCAGCGTCGCCGCCCAGTTGTTGTTGCAGATCTCCGCGGTCACGCCGGAGGTCGCGCTGGTGATGGGGTCGTAGCGCGACGAATCGGCGCCGCTCTCGTCGTACGCGCAGCTGCTGGTGCCGCCCATGCCGTTGCGCGGCGAGATGGCGCTGAAGGTGAAGTACGAGAGGCGCTGGTAGCCCTTCACGTTGAGCAGCAGGTCTTCGTAGTAGCTGACCGGCTGCGGCGACTGGTCAGACGCGTCGGTCACCACCACCACCGCGAGGTTCGCCTCGTCGCGCAGGAAGCCGGCGTTCTCGTTGGAGATGACCGGCGGCGTCAGCGCGGCGGCGGCAGCGGCCAGCGGCAGCTCGTTGGTGGGGCTGTCGGTGCCGACGTTCACCATGCGGCCGAAGACCTGCGCCACGGCGGGCGTCTGCGGCGTCACCCACTTGAGCTGCGTGGGCCCGTCGACCCACAGGTGGCCGTTGGCGCCGTTGTCACCCGAGGAGCTGGGGCAGCCGAAGGGGATGCCGGGCGGGCACGCCTCGTCGACGGTCGTGGTCACCACGCCGATGCGGTAGTCGACGTTGGCCGACTGCGCGTAGTTGATGAACGACGAGAAGTTGCTGGCCAGCAGCGACTGCTTGTCTTGCATCGAGCAGGAGTTGTCGACGACCAGCAGCACGTCGGCCATCGGCTGGTTGCTCTGCGTATACGTGTCGACCTGCGTGCCGTCGGTGCTGCCCGCGCCCACGAGGCCCACGAGGTAGGTCACGGTCTGGCCGCTCTGCAGCACGGTGATGGCGATGGCGCCCGAGTCGGAGCCCACGTCGTACGGGCTGTACTTCGCCTGGAACGTCACCGGCGCCGAGTTGCCAGCCGCGATGGTCATCGGCACCGACGGCGAGCTGACGAGGTGGAACTCATCGCAGCCGCCCGCGGTGGTGCAGCTCCCGGTGCCCTGCGCGACGTGGCTGGGGGCCTGCAGCGACACCTGCTGCAGCGTCACCGCGGAGCCGCACGTGTTGTAGATGTTGAAGGTGCGCGTCGGCGAGTAGCAGTCGAGGTGCACGGTGCCGAAGTCCATCGGGTCGGGCGCGACGGTCAGGCACGCGGGGCCGCGCAGCGTGTGCAGCGGCATCTGCACGCGGGTCTGCGCCGCCGAGGTGGTGTTGAACACCATCTGCCCATCGAGCGCGGTCAGCATCGACGGCTGCGGCCCGGTGGGCGCCACGCGCACCACGATTTCGAAGGTCTGCTGCGGGTTGAGCGTCACCGTCGCGGGCGGCGTGGTGGAGCCGTTGACGCTCACCAGGCTGTACGCGAGGTCGGTGCCCGCCGCGAGCTCGAAGCCGGAGAAGTAACAGACCTCCGTCGGCGAGGTGGTGGCCGCGGTGTTGGTCACCGTCATCGCGAGGTCCTTCGTCTCGCCCGACGCCACGAGGCCGAAGTTGAGGCCGTTGGCCACCGACGGCACCACCGTGAAGTTGCACGGCGGCTGCGGCTGCACGTCAGCGGTGAGGGCCACGTTGATGTCGGGCTCCTGGCTGTCGTTGGAGTGCACGATGAGCGTCGCGCTCTTGCTGCCCGCCGAGGTGGGCGTCAGCGTGACGCCGATGTCGACGAAGGTGCCGGGCACGGCGGCGAGGCCGTTGACCGGGTCGTAGGGCGCGCCCGAGGCGAAGCCGGCCGAGAACTCCGCGGCGTTGGCGCCGACGATTTCGAAGAGCGGCGGGCCCTGGTCGATGCCGAGGTACAGGTTGCCCGCGGGGTCGACGCCGCCGTCGGGGTAGTACGCGCGCACGCCGACGTTCTGTACGTTCACGCGGCGCTGCACCGAGACCTGCGTCGAGGAGCCGGTGGTGTACGGCACCTGCCCGAAGGCCAGCGTGGGCCGCGGCGTCACCTTGATGCGCGGGCCACCGCCCGTGCAGCGCAGGGTGATGGTGCCGGCGGGCGTCTGCGTGAGGCCGGTCTGGAACTGAATCACCCCGAGGCGCACGCCGAGCGCCGACGGGTTGCAGGCAATCTTCATCGCGGTGGGCGCGGAGCCGCCGGGCACCACGAAGGTGTCGGTGGGCGCGCCAGCGGTCGCGGGCACCACGTAGAAGTCGGCGGGGTTCGACGAGGTCACGCCGGTCAGCGTCACCGGCACCGAGGCGGGGTTGGTGAACGTCACCTCGCGGATGACCTCCTCGCCGGGGTTCACGAGGCCGTAGTCGATGGTGTCAGGCGTCCACGTCAGGGTCTCGTCGCTGCCCTCGCCCTTCAAGATGATGGTCTGGTCCTGGCACTCGCCCGCGCCGTGCATCACCACCTGCGCCTCGTAGGTGCGGTGCTCCGTCGGGCTGAAGCGGATGACGATGTCGGTGGTGCTCTCGGCCGGCACCACCACCGGGCCGGCGGCCGACGGCGCCACGTAGCCGAAGTTCGCGAGGTCGGTGCCGGTGATGTCGCCGGCGTTGCCCGTCGCCTCGACGTGCGTCGGGTTGTGCATGGGGATGGTGAAGGTCAGCGACTCACCGATGGCCGTCTTGCCGAAGTCGATGACGGTGGGGAGGTCACACGCGCTCAGGTCGGCCTTGCCCAGCAGGGTGATGACGGCCTCGGAGTCTTCCGCGCGCGTCCCCTCGGTTTTGAGGCTCAGCTTCGTCATGAAGTTGGCGCGGGTCACCTTGGGGGTGAACGCCAGCTTGAACTCGTGCTGGTCGGTGGAGTCGAGCTCCAGCTTCTCGAACTCCGCCTCGAACTGGCTGGTGGCGGTGCCGGTGATGGGCATCGCCGGGCCGAACGCCGTCTCGTCGCCCTCGGTCACGTCGAGGCTGGTGATGGTCAGCCGGTTGGAGCCGACGTTCTTCACCGTCAGCACCGCCGGCGACGCGTTGGCCAGCACGGTCTTCTCATCGCCCACCAGGCCGACGCCAAAGTCCAACGTGGCGTCGCGGCTGGTGATGCGGTTGCCCTCGGCGTCGCGCCAGATGATGGACACTTCGCCGTAGTTGGTGCCGAGCGTGCCCTTGTCGCAGCGGCAGCCGGCGACGGAGACCGCGGTGAGGACAAAGAGGGCGCGTGCGAGGGGAAAAGGCTGTCGCATGAGAGAGACACTCCAAAGCTGTGCGTGAAGGGGGCGCATACTCGGCGTGGTAGGGGCGGGAGATCAACCCCCCGACACCGGCCTACGGCCCCCTACTCGGATTCGCTCTTAGAAACTGAGAATGGCGGGCCCGTGGGCTTGTGTGCCTTTGGAGCAGGTTGTACACGGTGCGGTTCCACGCGCGGTGGCTGATCAGGCCGCGCCCTCGGAGAGCACTCATGCGTACCTCGAATGTCCCTCACGCGTTGCTGGCCGGTGCATTGGCAGGCTTCCTTCTGACGACGCTGCCCGCTTGCGGCGGCGGCCACACGGCCACCCGGTGCAGCGCTTCGAACTGCGCGGGTTGCTGCGACGACAACGGCCTCTGCCAGGACGGCGTCTCGCTCGAGTCGTGCGGCAAGAACGGCGCCTCGTGCATCCCCTGCGCGGTGGGCCAGTCGTGCACGCCGGCTGATCAGACCACGCCCGAGAAGGGCGGCATCTGCGTCATCACCACCGGCTCGGGCGGCGGCACGGGCGTGACCGGCGGCGGCGACGGCACCACCGGCGGCGGCACGGCCACGACGGGCGGCGGCTCGGCCACCACCGGCGGCGGCACGGGCTCCTGCGCGACGTGCACCACGTCTTCGGGCACCTGCGTCGCCTCCACGACCCCCGCGCGCTGCGGCTCGGGCGGCAACGCCTGCGTCAGCTGCGGCATCGGCAGCACCTGCGTCGCGGGCGCCTGCCAGGCGTGCGCGGGCTGCGTCGACCCGACGACGGGCGAGTGCAAGACGGGCGACACCAACACGGCGTGCGGCGCGGCCGGCGACTTCTGCCGCACCTGCGACTCCAGCCAGAGCGAGAGCTGCACCAACCACGCGTGCGTCGCGTCGGGGACGGGCTCGTGCAACTCGTCGAACTGCGACGGCTGCTGCGACAACGGCGCCATCAACCCGCTGCAGCGCTGCAAGCACCCCGGCGACTTCACGCCGCAGCAGTGCGGCTCCGGCGTGGCTGGTGCGCAGTGTGTGAGCTGCGCCTCGGGTCAGACCTGCAACACCGACCCCGGCGCGCTGCGCTGCGAGGGCGGCTCGTCGGGCAGCGACGGCGGTATCCCCGGGTTCTGCACGCCGGGCGACCCGACGTCATGCCCCGGTGGGTGCTGTGACGGCGACCCGTCGAGCGGCTTCGGCACGTGCGTCGTCGGCGGCGACCCCTGCATGCTGACCTCGTACTCGAGCTTCGATTTCCCGTTCGGCTGCGGCTACGGCTACGCGCTCTTCGGGAGCGCGGCGCAGTGCACCTGCAGCGCGACGACCAACGTCTGCGTGACGCCGTTCTAGAAAACGCGCGCGCCTGACGCGCACGACGGGCGGTGCGGATTCGGTTCCGCGCCGCCCTTTTTCTTTTCAGCGAGACGTGACGTGCTTGTTTCCGCGCATGGCGAGCAAGACGGAGAGCATCGAAGTCGAAGCCGCAGGGCGGGTGGTGAAGGTCTCGAACCCCGGCAAGCTGTACTTCCCGCAGGCGGGCCTCACCAAGCTGGACCTCGTGCACTACTTCCTCGCGGTGGCCGAGGGCGCGCTGGTGGGCGTGCGCGGCCGGCCGATGGCGCTCAAGCGCTTTGTCGATGGCGCTGACGGCGACTTCTTCTTCCAGAAGCGCGCGCCGCCCGGCAAAC
>CAMLFP010000027.1 GCA_946479335.1 uncultured Archangium sp. | reverse complement strand
TGCTTGCGGAGCGCGTCGAACACCAGCGGCGCCTTGCCGTAGATGAGCGCCGCGTATTCGCGGTTCGAGGTGAAGGCGCTCGTCGGCCGGTCGACGCGCCCGTCAGCGCCGCCCAGCGCGCGGTGCAGCTGGTAGCTCATCTTCAACTGCCCCTCGCGCATCGCGTTCGCGCTGCCGGAGCCGTTCCACTCCATCGCCAACAACGCGAGGTGTTGCGTCAGCGGCTCGTCGGCGGCGGGCTCGCCCACCGGGTCGTTGCCCACCAGCATCGCGGAATATTGATGCGCCAGCTCGTGCGCGAGCGCGAACTCCAGCGTCTGCGCAAGGAGCTGCGAGAGCATCGGCGCCAGCGCCGCGGTGAGCATCTGGTTCTGCTGCGCGCCGAGGCCCAGCTGCGCCAGCGGGTCGGACTCGCCCGAGAGCAACAGCGCCGACACCGTCACCAACCCGGGGAACTCCATGCCGCCCGCGCCGGAGCTCAAGCGCTGCTCCACCACGCGCAGCGTCTTGTACGGGTAGGGCCCGAGGTGCTTCTCCAGCACCGTGAGGAGCTCCGCGGTCTGCTTCAGCACGCGCGTCGCCTGCGCCTTGTCGGTGGTGAGCAGCACCGCCTCCAGCTCCACGTCGCCCGACTTCTTCGTCACCACCTGCGGCTGCTTCACCAACAACACCGGCACGTCGCGCGCCGCGCCCACCGCGTACGCGAAGCGCGTCGCGCCCTTGCCCGTGGGCACCTCGCCCACCGCTTGCCCGTTGGCCACCACGCGCCACGGCGTCGGCGCCGTCACGCTGAGGAGGAAGTTCGACGGCGCGAAGCTGCCGAGGTCGCCGAGGCCCGCGGGCGCATCGAAGCGGTGGCCCGCCACCTCCGGCACCAGCATCGGCATCAGGCCGACCAGCGACACCGTGTCGTCCGCCGCGGAGAACGCGCCGTAGTCGCCGCGCGTATCCTCGAGGCCCGGCGCCTGATTCGGCAGCGCCGGCACTTTTGCGGTCACCGAGAGCTCCAGCGTCAGCGGCGCGGTCGCGTCAGCGGGAATCGCCACGCGGAACAGCGTCGCCTCGCGCGTCTCCACCGGCACGCTTCCGCCGTTCAGCTTCGCGTCGCGCAGCGTGATGGCGCCCTTGTGCGCGGCGTTCGGCGTCACGCGCAGCAACAGCTCGCGGCGCGCGGGCAACTTCGAGAGCGTCAGCGCGACCTTTCCTGAAGCGGTGCGCGCCGCCGGGTCGACGGTGAAGTCTCCGCGGTACAGCGGGAGTTGCGTCGCGTCTCCGAGCGCGGCTTCGACGCGGGCGCGTTCACCCTCGCGCAGCGACGTCAGGGCGATCTGCGCCTCGGGCGAGAGCTCACCGGCGAAAGCGGGCAGGGTGATGAGCAGCAGCACCGCGCGCGTCAGCCGCGACCTCGTGGAGTCACCATTCGTGCGTGGAGTCATGTGCGCTCGCGGAAAGCAGGGACCAAGCGTCTCACGAATCGCGGGCGAGGTGGCCCGCACGCCTGACGCGTGTCGAAACCCCCATCATCCCCGGGGGCAGTTGCGCTAGAGGCCTGCGCATGGCTGGCTCCACGTTGCCTCCCCTTGATGTCACGCAGACGCTGACCGGTAAGCGCATTCTCTTCGCGGGTGCGACCGGCTTCGTCGGCAAGGTTTCGCTGTCGATGTTGTTGCACCACTACGGCGAGGTGCTGGAGCACGTCTTCGTGCTGGTGCGCAAAGGCAGCGCGAAGTCGGCCGAGGCGCGCTTCTTCGACAAGGTCGCGCCCTCCGAGCCCTTCGAGCCGCTGCGCACGAAGTACGGCAGCGAGGCGGCCTCCATCGAGTGGCTGAAGACGAAGGTCACCATCCTCGACGGCGACATCACCGACCCGTGGATGGGGATGGACGAGGCGAAGGCGAAGGAACTGCGAGGCAGAATCGACGTGGTGGTGAACTGCGCGGGCCTCGTGTCGTTCAACCCGTCGCTGGAGGTCGGGCTCAACGTCAACACGCGCGGCGTGCAGTACCTCGTCGAGGCGTGTCTCTATTGGGACGTGCCGCTGGTGCACATGTCGACGGCGTTCGTCGCCGGCAACCGCTCGGGCCTGGTGTTCGAAGACGAGGAAATCGTCGGCTACTTCCCGCGCCGCGACGAAATCGACGGCCGCGACTTCTCGCTCGCGCAGGAGCTCATCGACGCCGAGAAGATCGTCGCCCGCCTGCGCGAAGAGTCTGACGACAAGGCGCTGGCCTCGACCTTCCGCGAGAAGGCGCTGGAGCGCCTGAAGGAAGAAGGCCGCGACTTCAACGACGAGAAGACGCTCCGGCTGGCCGTGGGCCGCGAGCGCAAGCTGTGGCTCACCCTCAAGCTCATCGAAGCGGGCATGGAGCGCGCGAAGCACTGGGGCTGGCCCAACACGTACACGTACACCAAGTCGCTCGGTGAGCAGGTCATCGCCGGCACGCCGGGCCTCCGCTACGCCATCGTGCGCCCGTCCATCGTCGAGAGCGCGCAGCGCTACCCCTTCCCCGGGTGGAACGAGGGCTTCACCACGTCGGCGCCCATCATCTACGCGCTGATCAAGGGCCAGTCGGCGATGCCCGCGCGCGATGAAGCCATCCTCGACATGATCCCGGTTGATCAGGTGTCGGGTTCGCTCATCGCCATCACCGCGCAGCAGCTGCGCACCAGCGAGCGCCGCGTGTACCAGCAGGCCACCGGTGACTCGACGCCGTTCCACGCGACGCGCTCGGTGGAATTGGTCGGCCTCTACAAGCGTCGCCGCCTCCGCAACAAGGACACCCGCCTCGACTCCATCAAGTCGCGCTTCGAGCCCAAGCCACAGCCCAAGCTGCTCTTCGACCTCACCAACACGCCGCTCTTCAGCAAGGGCGCGAAGTGGCTCAAGACGCAGATTGATGAACAACGCCCGGGCTGGGGCGCGCCGAAGGTGAACGCGCTGCTCGACCGCGTGCAGGAGTCGCTCACCGAGGTCTCCGAGCAGGCCGACCGCATCAACATGGTGGTCGACCTCTTCCTCCCGTTCATCTGGGAGAACCGCTTCGTCTACCGCTGCGACAACACGCGCTCGCTCTACGTGGGCATGAACGCGAAGGACCGCGCGCTCATCAACTGGAACCCCGAGGAGCTCGACTGGCGCACCTACTTCCTCGAGACGCACATCCCCGGCCTGGAGAAGTGGGTCTTCCCCGGGCTCGATGAAGAGTCGGAGAAGCGCCGCGCCATCCACGCGTACCGCGACCTGCTGGAGCTGCTCGACGCCGTCACCCACGAGTGGCGGCACCGCGTCGCCTTCCGCATGTACGAGGGCGAAGACACCAACCGCTTCACCTTCGGCGAGGTGCACCGCTACGCCGCGCGCGTCGGCAGCGCGCTCATCGCCCACGGCGTCGCGCCGCAAGACCGCGTGATGCTCATCTCGGAGAATCGCCCGGAGTGGGGCATCGCCTTCTTCGGCATCTTGCGCGCCGGCGCGACCTGCGTGCCCGTCGACAAGGAGTACGCGGAGAACGAGGTCATCAACATCGCGCGCCGTAGCGAGGCGAAGGTGTGCCTCGTGTCTGATGAGGTGCTGGGCAAGCACCCGCGCCTCGAAGACGCCCTCGCGCGCGCCAGCCTCTCGCTCAAGGTGATGACGCTGGGTGACGCGTTCTCGGGTGACCCGCTCAAGGCCGACGGCATCGGCGCGGTGAAGAAGAGCGCCTCGCCTGATGACGTGGCCTCGCTGCTCTTCACCAGCGGCACCACGGGCAGCCCCAAGGGCGTGATGCTCACGCACCGCAACTTCACCGCGCTCGTCGCGAAGCTCGCGGGCACCTTCGACATCGGCGTGGGCGACGGCGTGCTCTCGGTGCTGCCGCTGCATCACACCTTCGAGTTCAGCGCGGGGTTCCTGACGCCGTTCTCGCGCGGCGCGTCGGTGGCGTACATCGACGAGCTCACCGCCGACCGCATCGGCGACGTGCTCGAGGGCGGCGACATCACCGGCATGGTCGGCGTGCCCGCGCTGTGGCAGCTCTTCCACCGCAAAATCACGCAGGAGTTCGCGTCGCGCCCCAAGTTCGTCGAGGAGGGCATCAAGGGCCTGATGGCCATCAACGCGCAGCTCCGCGACAAGCAGGGCTTCAACCTGGGCAAGCTGTTGTTCTGGCCGGTGCACCGCAAGTTCGGTGGCCAGATGAAGTTCATGATCTCCGGCGGCTCCGCGCTGCCTGATGACGTGCACAAGGCGTTTCACGCGCTCGGCTTCACGCTCGACGAAGGCTACGGCCTGACCGAAGCGGCCCCGGTGCTGACGGTGACGGAGTCGGGCGACAAGCGGCTTCCCGGCACGGTGGGCAAGGCGCTGCCCGGCGTGGAACTCAAAATCCACGAGCCTGATGAACACGGCGTGGGCGAGGTCATCGCGCGCGGGCCCAACGTGATGGCGGGCTACTTTCAAGACCGCGAGGCGACCGACGCGGTCCTCAAGGGCGGCTGGCTCTACACCGGCGACCTCGGGCGCCTCGACGCGGAGGGGAACCTCTACCTCTCCGGCCGCAAGAAGGACGTCATCATCGATGCCAACGGCAAGAACGTGTACCCCGACGAGCTCGAGGAGCTCTACGGCGTGCACCAGACGGTGAAGGAGCTCTCCGTCGTCGGCCTCCCCGATGAGAACGGTGGCGAGAAGGTCGCGTGCCTGTGCGTGCCCGACTACGGCGACCGCCCGCGCGACGAGGTGCGCCGCGAAGTCGAAGAGCACTTCCGCCAGGTGTCGGCCGACCTGCCGTTCTACCGCCGCGTGAAGGTGCTGCGCTTCTGGGACGGCGAGCTGCCGCGCACCTCGACGCGCAAGGTGAAGCGCGCGCTGGTCGTCGATGAATTGAAGCGCCTCGAGAAGGCCGCGCACGCCGTCGAGAAGGCGAGGAAGGGCGACGACGAGGGCGACTGGCTCACCCACGTCATCGCCAACGTCCTGCAGAAGAACGCGAGCGACATCCTCCCCACCTCGAAGCTGCAGGGCGACCTCGGCTTCGACTCGCTGATGCTCACCGAGTTGTCGGCGTCGCTGGAGAGCGCTGGCGTGCACCTCACCACCGCGGGTGATTTGACGAAGCTCGAGACGGTGGCCGACCTCCGCCGCGCCGTCGAATCTGCGGGCCGCAAGCAGCACGCGGCGACGCTCGCGCCGGTCGTGGAGAAGAAGAGTGACGAGGAGCTGGAGCTCAACCTCCCCGCGCCGGTCGCCGAGGCCGGCAAGGCGCTGCTCAAGGCCGGCCAGAACGCGCTCTACCGCGGGCTGTTCGACGTGAAGGTGAAGGGGAAGTCGTTCATCCCCCAGAACCGGAACTTCCTCGTCGTCGCCAACCACGCGTCGCACCTCGACATGGGCCTGGTGAAGATGGCGCTGGGCGAGCAGGGCGAGCGGCTGGTGGCGCTCGCGGCGCGCGACTACTTCTTCGACTCGCCGCTCAAGCGCGCGTACTTCGAGAACTTCACCAACCTGATTCCCATGGACCGCTCGGGCAGCCTCCGCGAGTCGCTGCGGCTCGCGGGCGAGGCGCTCACGCAGGGCTACAACCTGCTCATCTTCCCCGAGGGCACGCGGTAGCCCAACGGCGAGCTGCAGGAGTTCAAGCCCACCACCGGCTACCTGAGCCAGAGCTACGGCGTCGACATCCTCCCGCTGTATCTGCACGGCACGTACGACGCGCTGCCGAAGGGCGCGTGGTGGCCGAAGCTGGAGCACCTCGAGGTGCGCATCGGCCCCGTGCTGGAGCTCTCGGCGATGAAGGAGAAGACGAAGGGCCTCGCGAAGAGCGAGGGCTACCGCGCCATCACCCGGCTCGCGGAAGAGTCGGTGCGCGCGCTCAAAGACGGCCACTCGGTGCGCGCCGACGAGCTACAGGTTGATGCCCGGCGCCGCTCCCCTCTCCCGCACGCGGGAGAGGGTCAGGGTGAGGGTCGCAAGCAGTGAACTCGAATGTGTCGTCCCTCACCCCAACCCTCTCCCGTGAACGGGAGAGGGGGAGTGCAACTGAATGAAGATCCTCATCACCGGCGGCACCGGTTTTCTCGGCACGCACCTCATCCCGCTCCTGCGCGCGCAGGGGCACTCGCTGACGCTCATCTCGCGGAGCAAGCCACCCGCTGCGTGGCTGCAGGGCGAGAACGCGATCCGTCACGTGCAGGCCGACCTGAAAGACCGCGAGGCCGTGCGCGAGGCGCTCAAGGGCACCGAGGCGCTGTACCACCTGGCCGGGCTCGTCAGCTTCCGCAACGAAGACGGCCGCAAGATGTACGAGCTGCACGTCGACTGCACCCGCGAGCTGCTGCGCGACGTGCGCGCGCTGGGCACCAAACCGCGCGTCATCCTCGCGTCGACCTCGGGCACCATCGCGGTGTCGAAGACCGAGCGCGTCGGCACCGAGGCCGACGACTACCCCATCGAGACCGTCGGCGGCTGGCCGTACTACCTCTCGAAAATCTACGAAGAGAAGCTGGCGCTCGAGTTCTGCAAGAAGGAGGGCATCCCGCTCGTCGTCTTGAACCCGTCGCTGCTGATGGGCCCGGGCGACGACCGCCTCTCCTCGACGTGGACGGTGGTGAAGTTCCTGCAGCGCGACATCCCCGCGATGCCGGGCGGCGGCATGAGCTTCGTCGACGCGCGCGACGTGGCGCAGGCCGCGGTGAACGCGCTGACGCAGGGCGAGCTCTACGGCCGTCACCTGATGGGCGTGAACATGTCGATGAAGGAGTTCTTCTCGCGCCTGGAGCGCCTCTCCGGCGTGCCCGCGCCGCGCGTGAAGCTGAACAAAGACCTCAACATCCTCGGGGCGTACGCGCTGGAGCGCTTCGCGAAGTGGCGCGGCGAGAAGCCCACGTTGGACCCCCAGGAGGTCGAGGTGGGCGAACACTGGTTCTGGCTCGACTCCGCGAAGGCAGAGGCCCAGCTGGGCTTCGTGGCGCGCGACCCGTACGAGACGCTGCATGAGACCGTGCAGTACGTGATGTCGAAGCTGCCGCCGGGCGAGCTCCCGGGCACCAAGGGCCGCATGAGCGAGCTGCTCGGCCGCTGAGTGGGTGACAACCTCGACGTGGCGCCAGCGCGTGCTAGCGAGGGGAGTCTCATGTCCATCGTCGAGCTCTCGTCGCTCCCCGAAGTGCGCATCGGCCACCTCAACTCGCTGCTCGTGTCGGTGTGGCACTCCCAGGCGACCATCGACGGGCTGCGCGCGATGAACGACGCCCAGCGGAAGCTGATCGCGCAGTACGGGCGCATCACCACGGCGTCGGTGGCGGTGAAGATTCCCAAGGCGCCGGGCCCCGAGGTCTCCGAGTGGCTCAAGCAGAGCGAACAGGAGTTCAAGGGCTGCTCGCGCGGCACGGTGGTGGTGGTGCTGGAGCGCGGGCTCTCGGCCATCATCGCGCGCAGCTTCATCGCAGCGGCCAGCCTCATCAGCTCCAACACCATGTTGGTGGTGAAGACGCTCGAAGAGGCCGCCGAGAAGGTGCGCCAGTTGCCCGGGCAACCCGCTGACCTCGCCAACGACCTCGAGCTCGCCGAGAAGCTCGAGGCCTTCATCAAGCGCTGACGGTCACGCGGAGGGGACGGCGCGCCGCCCTCGCCATCGCGCCATGTGGAGCGTCGAACTCGCGTCCATCTCCGAAGTGCCCAGCCTTCGCCGGTTGACCCGAAATGAAAAAGCCGGCGCACCAGGGCGCCGGCTTTCAGGGGCTTCGTCGCTCTGCCGCGTCAGGGCGCGGGTGGCGCAGGAGGCGCCGGCGGGGCGTCAGGCGCGGGCGGCACTTCACCGTCGGGGACGGGCGCCGCGAGCTCCATCTTCTCGGTCGCCATGCCCAGCGTCTCCGCGCCGGCCTGGCGCGCGCCGTCGAGCGCCGCCACCAGCTTCGCGTAGTTCGCCTGGTCGTCGGCGGTGAAGAACACCAGCTTGTCGCCCTTGGCCTTGGCCGCGAGCATGCGGGTGAGCTTCTCGACGTACATCGCCTGGTCGCTCATGGTGTCCTGGTTGATCTTGAGCTCGCCGGCCTGCGTGATGCTGACCACCAGCTGATCATCGGGCACGTCCTGCGGCTCCTCGACCTTCTCGGAGTCGGGCACCTTCACCTCGATGTCCTTCTCGAGGAGCGGGGTGACGACCATGAAGATGATGAGGAGCACCAGCACCACGTCGACCATCGGCGTGATGTTGATGTCGCTCTGGATGGCGCCCTGCTTCACCACCGAGATCTTTCGCCGTCTGTGCGCCATCAGTGCTTCACCTCTTCGACGCCCAGCGCGATCGACTTCGCGCCGGCCTCGCGCGCGAGGTTCATCACCCGGCGCACGTCGTCGAACACCAGCGACTGGTCGCCCTTGAGCAAGATGCGCCGGCCCGGCGCCGCGATGATCTTCTTGCCCAGCTCGGCCTTGAAGCCCTCGTCGTCGTACGAGTCGCTCTCGATGTAGATGCGCTTGTCCGGCGTCACCGAGATGACGATGGGGTCGGCCGCGCCCTTCTTCTCTTCGTCGACCTTCATCGCCTGCGGCAGCTTCACGTCCTTGCCGCGCTGGAGCATGGGCGTCACCACCATGAAGATGATGAGCAGCACCAGCACCACGTCGACCATCGGCGTGATGTTGATGTCGGCTTTGATTCCCTTTTTACCGCCGACTGCCATCGCCATGGCGGTGCCCTCACTTCGCGAAGTGGCGCGTCACGAGGTCGAGGAACTCATTGCTCGACTCCGAGAGGTCAACGCTGCGCGCATCGACCCAGCCCTGGAGGAAGTTGAACGCCACGACCGCGGGGATCGCGACGAGCAGACCGAAGGCGGTGGTGATGAGCGCCTCGGAGATACCGGCCGAGACCGTGCCCAGACCGCCGGAGCCCGAGTTCGCCATCTGCTGGAAGGAGTTCACGATGCCCATCGTGGTGCCCAGCAGGCCGACGAACGGCGCCGTGGAGCCGACGGTGGCCAGCACGCCGAGGCCGCGCTTGAAGCCCTGCACCTCACGGGCGGCCTGACGCTCGAGCGCGCGCGCGACCGACTCGATGGCCACGTCCTTGTCGGCCGGCGCCGTCTTGAAGGCCACCAGGCCCGCGTTGATGGTGCGGCCGAGGTGGCCCGCGTTCTTCTGCAGCGCTTCCGCCGCCGCGGCCGCGACGCCGCCCGACTCGAAGATCTTGCCCATGCGCGCCGCGAAGGCGACCGACTCCGAGCCGCTGCGCAGGTACACCACGATGCGCTCGAAGGTCACGAGCAGGCTCGCGACTGACATGAAGCCCATCGTGATGACGATGAGCTTCGCGAACAGGCCCATCGAGGCCCAGAGATGACTTAACGAGAAATCCATTGCGGTTGAGCTCCCAGGAAGGAGGGTGGTGGGTGAAAGCTGGCTAGCCCGTCACTCGGGCATCTTGAACACAAAGTTCTGCGTGTAATCGATGCTGATGGGCTTGCCCTGGAACGTACCGGGCGTGCACTTCATCGACTGGAGACGCTCGACCACGCGGTCCGACAGGTGCGGGAGCGGCTTGATGACGCGGCAGTTCTGCACCGTGCCGTCAGAGAGAATCTGGCACTTCACGATCATCATGCCTTCGACGTGCGCCTCGCGCGCCGCCTGCGTGTAGAGGTCGTGCGCGAGCGCCTGCCGGTCACACGAAGGTCTCGTCATGCCTTCACCGAACGGCACGATCTCCGTGCCCGTGCCGCCGATGACGCCGCCGACCACACCGCCGACGGTGCCGCCCACCACGCCGCCGACCACGCCGCCTTCGACGCCGCCGACCTGACCGCCTTCGACGCCAGCAGGCTGGTCGTCGTCCGGCTTCTTGTCTGGCTCGGCCTCGGGCGGCTTCTCGACGGGGATCTCCTTCGGCTGCACCAGCACGTCCTTCTTCGGCTTCTTCTTCTCCACCTTCTTCTCGACCTTGGGCGTCGAAGAGCCGCCCGCAGGCGGAGGCGGCGGCGGAGGAGGAGGCGGAGGCATCGCCGCGAAGAACTTCACTTCGGGCTCGACCTCCTCGACCACCTTCGGCCGCGTCGTCAGGTAGACGACGAGCGCGAGCAGCACCACGTGCACCACGACCGAGATGATGACGCCCGTGCCGAAACGGCTGCGGGGAGCGTCACCCTTGTTCAGGACGGCGGCAAACATTCAGGACCCCTCATAACAAAATCGAGAGCTTTGGATCATCTGGCCGTTGACATTCACCCACTCATGGGGCGAGGGTGCGCGCCGCAATTCGTCTACTCCTGGAGGGACCCCCGTGTATCCAACAAAGAGGATGTTCCGAGCGCTGCTCATCGCGAGCGCGTTCGTATCTGCTGTGGCAGCGGCCCAGGGCACGTCCGTCATCACCGGTACGGTGACTGACGCGGCGACCGGCAAGCCCGTTCCCGATGTGGTCGTGACCGCGACGTCTCCCGCGCTGCAAGGCGAGGAAATTTCCGTCACCGACGCGACGGGCGTGTACCGCTTCGCGTCTCTGCCGGCCGGCGTGTTCACGCTGCGGCTCGAGAAGGAGTCGTACAAGCCCTTCAGCCGGCCCGACATCACCATCCGCGTCGACCGCACGGTGCGCGTCAACATCCAGCTCCAGCCGGAGTCGGTGACCGGTGACACGGTCGTCGTCGTCGGCCGGCCGCCCACGGTCGACGTCGGTTCGACGGCCACGGGCGTCAACGTCGGCCACGAGTTCATCGACAACATCTCGTTCCTCCGCCCCACGGGTAACGGCCTCAAGTCGTTCGAGTCGCTGGCGGCCATCGCGCCCCAGACCGTCGCCGATGATGACTACGGCGGCTTCAACATGAACGGCGCGACGTCGTCGGAGAACGGCATCTACATCGACGGCCTGAACTCCAACGACCCGCAGACGGGCTCGAACGGCGCGCAGATGCCCGTCGAGTTCGTGCAGGAAGCCAACATCGTCACCGGCGGTTACCAGGCCGAGTACGGCCGCGCCGGCGGCGGCATCATCAGCGCCGTCACCAAGTCGGGCTCCAACGAGTTCCACGGCGACGTGTGGGTCAACTACACGCCCGGCCTGCTGACGGGTAAGCAGAAGGAAGTCACCAGCGCGGCGGTCTCGCAGGCGACCAAGAGCCAGCCGTGGAATACGGTCGACTTCGGCGCCGACATCGGCGGCCCCATCATCAAGGACAAGCTGTGGTTCTACGTCGGCGTGGCGCCCTCGTTCGTGCGTCGCCGCGACGTGGTGAAGTTCTACGCGCTCGACGAGACGACCGGTGAGTTCAACTCCACCGCCGTGCAGCACACCGGCGCCAACGGCCAGGCCAGCGACTACGAGATCCACCGCTTCGACGACCGCCGCGCCATCACCTACATCGCGAAGCTGACCTACGCCATCAACGACGACCACCGCATCTCGCTGTCGGTCAACGGCGCGAACTCGCAGCGCAGCGTGCCCTTCGCGCTCAACGGCCAGAACTCGGGCTTCGTGGTGCCCGACTCGAACAACAACCTGACCCTCAAGTACACGGGCGGTTTCCTCGACCGCAAGCTGCTGGTCGACGCGACGTTCGGCTGGTTCCACCAGACGGCGGCGCCGTACGGCCTGCCCAACGACGGCACCAAGCTCACCGACAACCAGTCGGGCAAGGGCGCCGCGGGTACGCC
Organism: uncultured Archangium sp.; assembly: GCA_946479335.1. The sequence continues at coordinate 14,208 of CAMLFP010000027.1, read as the reverse complement.
GGAGTTCATCCTCTACAACGCGGTCGCGCCCTACAACCTCCCGGAGTTCCGCGCGGTGCCGGCGGACGTCGCGGCGGCCTGTACGGCGTCTGATGGCAGCGCGCTGTGCCCCGTGACGGGCAACGGTGCGTCGTACGCCATCGGCGGCTTCGGCTACATGCAGCAGAACACCAACGACCGCCTCGCGGCGTCGGCCAAGGTCAGCTACTTCCTGAACGCGTTGGGTCACCACACGTTCAAGGGCGGCATCGACTTCGAGCACTCCATCTACAGCACGACCAAGGCGTACTCCGGCCTCATCACGGCGCAGGAGAACACCGGTGGCTCGCGCTTCACCGACGTGCGCCGCTTCGCGTACCTCTCGGGCCCGACGGTCAACGACATCGTCGATATCCCCGTGCTGAAGGTGACCCCGACGCTGAACCAGGTCGGCGCCTTCCTCCAGGACTCGTGGGCCATCATGGACGTCGTCACCCTGAACGCCGGTATCCGCTACGACAACCAGGTGTTGTTCAACGGCAAGGGCGAGGCCAGCATGGCGCTCAACAACATGTGGTCGCCGCGCGTCGGCGTCATCTACGACCCGACCCAGCAGGGTAAGTCGAAGATCTACGCGAACTTCTCGCGCTACTACCAGACCATCCCCCTCAACATCGCCGACCGCGCGCTCTCTGGTGAGAACCAGGTGTCGCTCAGCCGTCTGGTGGGCGGTGGCTGTGACCCGGCGTCGGGCGCGAACTCCAGCAACTACCAGCAGGCCTGCCAGAACTTCCGCGCGTACGGCGACATCTACAACGGCGGTCTCTCGGTGAACCACTACGCGCAGCCCACCGGTCAGGGCGCCAGCCCCATCGACCCGAACCTGCAGGCGCAGGCGAAGGACGAAATCGTGGTCGGCGGCGAGTACGAAATCATCCCCGACCTCCGCGTGGGCGTCAGCTACACGAAGTCGTGGGTGCTCAACATCATCGAAGACATGTCGAACGACGAAGGTTCGACGTACTTCATCGGCAACCCCGGCCAGGGCATGGCGGCTGACTTCCCGAAGGCCAAGCGCGATTACGACGCGGTGACGGTGCTCGCCACCAAGGCGTTCTCCGATGGCTGGGTCGGTCAGGCCAGCTACACGTGGTCGTACCTGCGCGGCAACTGGACGGGCTTCATCGACACCGACTACGGCCAGGCGACGGACCCCGGCTCCACGGCGGCGTTCGACCTGAAGTCGCTGCTCGCGAACAACTCCGGCCCGCTGCCGGGTGACCGCACGCACATCATCAAGTTCTACGGCGCGAAGAACTTCCAGGTGACCAACAGCTTCGGCCTGCTCCTCGGTCTGACGTACGAGGGGTACAGCGGCCAGCCGCTCAGCTACCTGGGCGCGCACCCGCTGTACGGCCCGGGCCTGGCGTTCATCCTCCCCCGTGGCGCCGCCGGTCGCGCGCCGTGGGTGCACACCTTCAACCTGAAGGCGGGCGCCAGCTACAAGTTCTCGAAGGACATGACGGTCGGCTTCACGGTCGACATCTTGAACATGTTCAACTTCCAGGCGGCGACGTCGCTTGACCAGAACTACACGACGGAGTCGGTGCTGCCGTACACGCCGGCGAAGGGCGAGAACGCGCAGGAGTCCATCTGTGCTGCCGGCGCGACTGCGGGCCCGAGCTGCGTCAGCAAGGTCACCATGCTCGATGGCGATGGTGCGCCGACGCTGAAGCTGGCCGATGAGAACATCAACAAGAACTTCAAGCAGCCGCTCAGCTATCAAGCGCCCCTCCAGGTGCGCTTCGGCCTGAAGTTCAGCTTCTGAAAGGACGAGACACCATGCGAATCCACAAAATCCTCGCCCTGGGCAGTCTGGCGGTCGGTGCGTTCACCATCGGTTCCTGCGCGATTCCGCAGGCGCCGGTGGAGTGCAACACGGCCACTCCGATGTTTGCGTTCTACACGTTGGAGTCGGGTGACCCGACTTCAGGGTGTGGCTCGTACGGCGGTGACTACATCGTGACCCAGCGCTACCTGGCGCCGGGCTCGAAGGACGCGAAGTTGGGCGTCCTCGCGCTCAACGGCGCGCTCGGTGCACCGTACGTCGAGGGCCGCGAGACGCTCGATGACCCCGACCTCGCGCACGAGGCGGCCATCGGCGACTTCGAGAACCTGAACCCGGACGACACCGGTGTCTGCAAGCTGGTCAACGTGGCCGACGGCTACGAGACGTTCGTGGCCATTCCTGGTGACCCGGGCGACCCGGACGCCGGCGTCGACCCGACGCCCGACGTGCCGGAGCTCACCGTTCGCCACGCGTACGAGGGTGTGCGTGTGCTGTCGACGGCGCAGATCCCCGGAACGCTGATGGACGGTAACGTCACCATCACGGAGGACGCCTGCACGGCGAAGTACCACTTCTACGCCGTGTACCCGGTGGTGCTCTGCCAGACCGACGAAGACTGCAACCCGGTCGCCGACCCGGCGAACGGTCGCGTCACCGGCTCGGGCATGAACCCGTACTACTCGCCGCGCTGCAAGTTCCTCGCGCCGGGTACCGTCGCGCCGAACTTCGAAGCCTTCGAGGGCGTCGAGTTCTCCGACCAGGCCGACCCGGCCGATCGTTATGGCGTCTGCTTCCCCGCTGACGACAAGACCATCGACGACCTGCTCAACAAGTGAGCCGGTAGACCTCACCGCAGCTTGGTGACATGAGAACCCTCGGCCCCTTCTCGGTGCCGAGGGTTTTTCTTTTGGCTTCCCGCGACGAACTTCTCGACGGTGTGCGGCGGCGCCTCGCCGATGAAGAGGGCACGCTCTTCAAGGATGCGCCCCTGCGCGTGGCGCTCTGCTACCCGAGCCCGTACCACGTGGGCATGAGCAGCCTGGGCTACCAGGCCGTCTACCGCGAGCTGCACGCGCTGCCGGGCGTCACCGCCGAGCGCGTGTTCCTGCCCGATGACGTCGAGGCCTGGAAGCAGGCGCGGCTCGAGCCGGTGTCGGTGGAGACGTTACGGCGCCTGAGCGAGTTCGACGTGCTGGCGTTCTCGGTGGCGTACGAGCTGGAGATCATCGGCATCTTCGAGCTGCTGGAGGGCGCGGGCTTCTCGGCGTTTCGCGAACAGCGCGACGCGCGCGCGCCGCTGGTGGTGATGGGCGGGCCGCTGACCTTCTCGAACCCCGACCCCCTGGAGCCCTTCACCGACGTGCTGGTGCAGGGCGAGGCCGACGACCTCATCGCGCCGTTGATGGAGACGGTGGCGTCGCTGCGCGACAAGCGCGCGGTGCTGGAGACGTTGGCGACGCGGCACGGGTTCCGCGTGCCGGGGCTCTCGGCGGAGTCGACGCGCGGCTTCGTCTTCAAGTCGGCCGACGAGCGCTTGCCGGCGCGCAGCCAGATCATCACGCCGCACACCGAGCTGCGCAGCATGTTCCTCATCGAGCCGGAGCGCGGCTGCTCGCGCGGCTGTCACTACTGCGTGATGCGGCGCACCACCAACGGCGGCATGCGCACCGTGCCGCCGGAGAAGGTGTTGAGCCTCATCCCCGCGAGTGCAAAGCGCGTGGGCCTCGTCGGCGCGGCGGTGACCGACCACCCGCGCATCGTCGAGCTGCTCGAGACCATCACCGGGGCGGGGCGCGAGGTCGGCATCTCGTCGCTGCGCGCGGAGCGCCTCACGTTGCCGCTCGCGAAGGCGCTGAAGGCGGGCGGCGCGCTGGGGCTCACGGTGGCGAGCGACGGGCCGAGCCAGCGGCTGCGCGACATGGTCGACCGCAAGCACTCCGAGGCGCAGATTGTCCGCGCGGCGCTGCTGGCCAAGGAGGCCGGCCTCAAGCGGCTCAAGGTCTACAACGTGATCGGGCTGCCGACGGAGACCGACGACGACATCGACGAGCTGGTGCGCTTCACGTTGGAGCTCTCGAAGATCCTCCCGGTGGCGCTGGGCGTCGCGCCGTTCGCGGCCAAGCGGAACACGCCGCTCGACGGCTCACCGTTCGCGGGCATCACCGTGGTGGAGAAGCGGCTGGAGCGGCTCCGGCGTGGGCTGCGCGGGCGCGCGGAGCTGCGCCCGACATCGGCGCGGTGGGCGTGGGTCGAGTACATGCTCGCGCAGTGCGGGCCGGAAGGTGGGCTCGCGGCCTACGACGCGTGGAAGGCGGGCGGCGGGTTTGTCGCGTGGCGGAAGGCGTTCGAGGCGCGCGGGTGCGTGCCGTACGAGGCGCGGCGCACCGTCGACGGCCGGAGGAACTCGGTGACCTGGCCGACGGTCGGGCGGCGCTCCGGCGAGGTGCACACGACGTCGTGAACCGCGCCCACGCGCGTGCGTTCCGGCGTGAACGCAGCCGCGCGGTGCTCGCGTACGTGGCGCCGTGAACTCAGCGATGCGCGTGCTCACGGAGGCGCCGGCGCGAGGAGCTGCGCTCGCGGCGGATGATGAGACGGCTGTGGTGCGGACGTGTGACGCGGATATCCGCTGCCTCACGGCACTGGGAGCTTGAACGTCGAGTTCCGGCCACGCTTGTTGCTCCGCGGAGATTCGAGGGCCCGGTCGTGACGCAGCCGAAATGAGGTGCGCTCCGACGTTCGGGCGCGGGCTCGTTGAACGCGTCGTCATCACGGCCGCTGGTCAGCGCACGGCGGTCCGAGCGCAAGCCGACGGTGGTGCTGTTTTCTTTCCCCCGAGTTCACACCGTACGCGCTGGCCCTCCGCGTGCGCTTCACAGCGCAGCGCCGACCGTGCCGCGGCTACGGCTCGCGGAGCTCGCGGCGGTCTTCGCGCTGCTCGCGGGTGTCCTGACGCAGCTCCTGGCGAGAGAGCGCCATCACCTCATTGAGCAGCACGCGGCGCTGCTGGAGGCTCATCGGGTCGAAGCGCCCGGCGAGGCCGGCGAACTGCGCGTCGATGGCGGCGAGGCGCTGGCGGGAGTTCGCCTCCACCTTCGCGTCGCGCACGTCGTCGCGGCGGTCACGGCGATCATCACGCGCGGCAGGGCCGACCACGCGGTCGCGCCGGAGCTCCCGGTTGTCTTGACGTACCTCGGCGCGGTCGCGGGTCAGCTCGCCCTGGGTCTCACGAAGCTCCTGCGCCAGGAGCGCGCGGATCTCCGTGTCGAGCGCCCCGAGCGCCGCGAAGTGGTTCGTCGCGCGCGCGGCGTCGAAGCGGTTGCTGACGGCCACCCACCGGTTCGCGTCGTGCACGTCATCGCGCTTCTCCTGACGGTCGACGTTGAGCGCGCGGACGTCGCGCGCCGTCTCCCCGGCGCGGCGCACCTGGGCGAACGAAAGGCCACCCACACACAGCGACAACAGCACGAGCCTGGAGGTCATGCCGGTTCAACCCGCGACCGCGAGAAAGGTTGCGGGAGCTCCGACACCAGCACCGCCAGCAGGATGACCGCGCCGCCGACCAGCTCGTGCATCGCCGGCCAACCCGCGCCACTCGCCGCGGCCCACACCAGCGCGAACACCGGCTCCAACGAATAGATGACCGCGGCGCGCGTGGCGCTCAGCGCCTTCTGCGCCCACACCTGCACGCTGATGGCGACGGCGCTGGCGACGACCCCGGTGAACAGCACCGCGCCCCAGTACGAGGGCGTGGGGGCGAACTTCGTCTCCACGAAGGGCAGGCACGCCGCCGAGAGCGCCGAGACCACCGCGAGCTGCACCGCCGTCAACGCCACCGCCGGCAGCCCGGCGCCCAGCCGCGTGGTGAGGGAGATGTGGAACGCGTACAGCACCGCGCAGCCCAGCGTCAGGAGGTCGCCCACCGGCGGCGCGCGCCCGAGTGAAATCTGCGTCATCACCCACAGGCCGCCGAGCGCGATGACGGGCGCGACGAAGGCGCGCGTGGGCGGTCGGGCGCGCGTGAAGCTCCAGGACACGAAGGGGACGAAGAGCACCGTGAGGCCGGTGACGAAGGCGCTGCGCGACGGCGAGGTGTACTCGAGCCCGAGGGTCTGCAGCGCGTAGCCGCCGAAGAGGAAGACGCCCAGCTTCGCTCCCGGCGCGAGGACCTCTCGCCACGGAGCCCGCGCCGCCAGCACGCCCGCGGTGAGGGCGCCCGCCGCGAAGCGCAGCGCGAGGAAGGTGAAGGTGTCGCTGGCGTCGAGCGCGTCCTTCACGGTGACGAACGTCGCGCCCCACACCGCGGTGATGAGCAGCAGCGCGGCGGTGTGCGTCTTCACGGAGGTGCTCACGGCGCGCGAGGCGTCGCACATCGGTCGCGCGGTGTCCAAACGGAGCGCGACCAGACAAAAACGCTCCCGCCGTGAGGCGAGAGCGTTCGGGAGCTGCGACGTGCGGCTGCTCAGCCGACGTTCAGCGTGAAGTGCCCGCCGTGGCGGTTCAGCTCCGCGCGCATGTCTTCGCGGAAGCGCTGCTGCACCGAGGCGTCGCCGACGATGCCGATGCAGCCCGAGGTGCCGGCGCTGCCGCCATCGGGGTGGATGCGCAGCTGCGTGCGGGTGCCGCCGACGCGCGAGTCGTACTTGTCGGAGAGCGCGAACGAGAAGCCCACGCCGCCCACCACCATGCCGGGGGTGTTGCGGTTCCACATGTGCGCGGTGACGTCGTAGCTGCCCGCGGGGAGGTTGCCGCGGTTGTGACCGCCGCTGCGGAAGTTGTACGTGTGGCCGTTCACCGTGATGCGGCCCTCCACCATCTGGTCGCGCTGGCCGGTCTTGCTGACGCGGTCGAAGGTGGCCGAGAGGTTGCCCGCGCCGCCGCTCGAGGTGCGCGGCGGCTGCGTGGCGGTGGTGGTGGCGGGCGTGAAGCCGTCGCGCAGCGCCGAGAGCGTCTGCGTGCCGACCAGCCCGTCGACCGTGAGGTGCTTCGCGCGCTGGAACGCCTTCACCGCGGCCTGCGTGCCGGCGCCGAACTGGCCGTCGACGCCGTGGGGGTCGAAGCCCGCCGCCTTGAGCTGTTGCTGGAGCTGGCGAACCGCGGTGCCGCTGGAGCCGATGCGAAGCGTCATGGTGTGTCTCCTTGGAAGGGGTACAGGTGCCTCAGTTGTCGTACCCGCCTGTCAAAGAGTTGCGCAGAAACCGCGCGAAACCGGCCGCGACGTTTCAGAACTTCACGTCGCTGGGCCCGAGGATGATGGCCGGCTGCACCGCGTACGAGACGCCGAGCTTCGAGGGCGGCGCCGGGTTGTCGGGCAGCACCGCGATGGCGTTGACGGTGACCGACGCGGGCTGCCGGTTGTCGATGGCCGTCTTGAGCGAGGTCAACGAGTCGCCGTCGAGCGAGACCACGTGCGGCAGGCTGGTGAGGTCGCTCCTGGTGGCGACCTGCTGGCCGTTGATCTTCAGCGTCGCGGAGGTGACCTGCGTTTCGAGGCTGAGCTTCGCGCCGCTCCCGTCGACGAAGTCGAGCTTGTTGATGCTCAGCTCGATGCGCTTCACGAGGTACGCCGCGCCCTTGAACTCGGGGATGCTCTCGTAGTCGCTGGCCTGCAGCACCTGCACGGTGCCGTTGAACGAGAACTGGCAGCCGCCCGACACCGGCGTGGTGACCACCGTGTAGTCGCCCGCGGGCAGCGTGTCGCCGCAGGTGTACGTGCCGAGGTCGACGCTCTGGTTCCCGCTCACGGAGGGGACGCCCTTGGTCTCGTCGATGCGCAGCTCCGCCGCGCTGCAGGCGGTGAGCACCATCGCCAGGGCCAACGTGATTCGTCGCAACATGTGTTTCTCCACTTCGAATGAGGGGTGAAAAATTCCAGCGGCTGGTGAGTGTTCGGCCCCGCGGAGCACATTCAAGCGGATTTCCGGTGTGCGCAGGCAGCGCTTTCCGCTCGGCTTTCATGCGCCATCGTTCGGGGGCAGTCTGCGACGCGACGTGACTGCCTACCGAATTCTCCGCAAGACGAGCTGGGCGGGTCTTGGCGAGAACTACAGCGGCGTGGGGCCCGCGGGCGAGAGCGTCTTCCTCAAGCGCATCACCGGCGTGGCCGCGCAGGTGGCGGTGCGCATCGCGGAGAACACGCGACTGCTGCCCGCGCGCGACGCGCAGGGCGTGTGGCTCATCGCGCCCGGCGTCGAAGGCGAGTCGCTGCGCTGGGTGTTGGCGGAGCTCTCGCGCGCGGGCGGCTTCCTCAAGCCGAACGAGGGCTTGTCGGTGGTGGAGCGCGCGGCGCGGGCGCTGGCGGTGCTGCATCACCGCGGGCAGGTGCACGGCGATGTCTGCGCGGCGACGGTGTTCATCACCACGCAGGGCGAGGTCTCGCTGGTCGACACCGCGGTGGCCTCGACGTTGGGCATGCAGGCGGGCAACGGCCCGTACCGGAGTGAGGTGGGCGCGCTGGCGCCGGAGTCGCTGACGACGCCCAGGTCTCCGGCGAGCGACGTCTTCCAGCTGGGCGCGCTGCTGTACGAGCTGGCGATGGGCAAGACGTTGTTCGGCGGCGGCACCGCGGCGGAGGTCTGCCTGCAGGTGGCGGCGTGGCCGGGGCTCTCGCGCGACGCGGTGAAGCACGTGCCGGAGCCGTGGCAGTCGCTGCTGCTCTCGATGCTGCACCGCGAGCCGGCTGCGCGGCCGACGGCGCACGACGTGGCGCAGGTGCTGGGCCGCGCGATGGAGCACCACGACTGGCACGCGGAGAACTTCATCGCGCCGCTGTTCCTCCGCGCGGGCCCCGGGCGGGCGCTGAGCTTCCCCGATGTCGAAGGGCAGGTGGTGGAGCTCGAGCTGTTGCCGGTGCCGTCGCGCGCCGGGAGCGACCTCCGCACGCCGACGCCTTCTGCGCCGCGCACCACGCCGGTGCCCCTGGCGCGGGTGACGACGCGCAAGATGACGCGTGAGGCGCTGGCCGCGGTGCGCGCCGAAGATGCGACTCCGACGGCGACCGGTGAAGAGGCGCTCGACGTGCGCGTGGTGCGGTTGCTCTCGGAGCGCGGCGCGCTGACGGCGGCGCAGGCGCAACAGGTGCGCGACGCGGCGGCGCGCTTCAAGGTCACGCAGGTCGACGCGCTGTGGCGACTGGCGCTGTGCGACGAAGACGCGGTGGTGTCGGTGCTCTCGGAGCTGACGCGGACGCCGTCGATGACCGCCAAGCGGGTGCTGGAGCAGATCCCCGGGCCGGAGGCGCTCTCGCTCATCTCGGCCGACGTGTCGCGGCGCGCGCGCGCGGTGCCGTTGGGCCTCAAGGGGGGCGCGCAGCTCCTGGTGGCGATGGCCGACCCGCTCGACGCGGAGGCCGTCGAGGCGCTCAAGCGCGCGATGGGCGACAAGAGCCTCGTCACCTTCCGCGCCGGGCCGAAGGCGTTGGCGCAGTGCCGCGCGCGGCTCTACGGCGAGGCGCTGGAGCCCGCGCCGGAGCAGCCGCAGGTCAGCGCCCTCGCGCCGCCCTCGGAGCTGGCGTCGCGGACGGTGGAGACGCTCTTCCGCCTCTGTGGCCCGCGGGGCGCGCAGGCGCAGTCGCTGGTCACCTTGACGGAATCGCTGGCGCGGCTGCTGGGCACTGCCGTCGACACGCCGCGCGCGGTGGCGCAGGCGCTGGCTGCCGCGGCGCTCGAGAAGGGGCGCCACCCGTGGGAGGTGCTGCGGGTCGGCGAGTTGCAGGACGCGCTGGGCTTCGGCAGCGAGGCGGAGCACTTCGCGGAGGCGTACTTCGCCTTCCCCGCGCGGATGCCCGATGACGGGGCCACGCGCGCGGTGGTGGTGGCGTTCGCGTTCGCCGCGGCGGCGCAAGACGCGAAGCCCTCGGGCGCGCGCCTCGTGTCGGCGCTGGGGAGCTTCAAGACGCGCGCGCAGCTCCCGCCGGAGCTCTTCGAGGCGTTGACGCACGCGCTGAGCTGAGCGGCGCGACGTGAGGCGCAAAGCGCGCGGGCGATGCGCTAGAGCGGCGGGTCATGCGCTCCTCGCTGCTCGCGGTCCTTGTGTTGTGCGGGTGTGACGCTCCCGGCGTCGCCAAGATGGACTTTCGTCGCACCCCGCCGCCCGGCACGTCGGGGGGCACGTGGGTCGCGCGGTTCTCCGGCGAGACGGTGACCGACGTGGAGCTGGCGCAGCGCTTCGCGGAGATGAACCCGTACGCGCGCGCGCGCTTCCAGACGGTGGAGCAGCGCGCCGACTACGTCGAGGGCATCGCGCGCTTCGAGCTGCTCTCGCAGGAGGCGCTGCGCCGCGGGCTGCAGAATGACCCCGAGGTGGTGGAGGCCGCGCGCCGGGTGATGGTGCAGCAGTTGCTGAAGAAGGAGCTGGAGGACAGCACCGCGGTCAGCGACGCGCAGGTGGCGGCGTATTACCAGGCGCACCGCAGCGACTACGTGAAGCCGGCGATGACGCGCCTCTCGCTCATCGCGGTGAAGCCCGAGGAGAGCGCGCAGGTGCTGCAGGCGGTGCAGGCGCTCAACCCGCTCGACGCCGCGGGCTTCGGCCGGCTGGCGCGAGAGCACTCGCAAGACGAGCAGAGCCGGGCGCTCGACGGTGACCTCCGCTTCCTGGCTGATGAAGAGCTCACCGCGCGCTTCGGGCCGGAGCTGACGGCGGCCGCGGCGGCGTTGACCCGCGTGGGCGAGGTGAGCGGGCTGGTGCAGACGCCCAAGGGGCAGTTCATCGTGAAGCTCGCGGGCCGGCAGCTGGCGCTCGACCTGTCGCTCGAGCAGGCGAAGCCCAGCATTCAACAGTTGCTCACCAACGAGTCGAAGCAGGAGCGTTTCCAGGCGCTGCTGGAGCGGCTGAAGAAGGGCGCGAAGTACGAGGTGAACGCGCCCGCGCTGGCGGCGATGAACATCGACGTGAAGGCCCCGGCGGCGACGCCGAGCGGCCCGGCGCCGGGGTTCATTCCGCCTCCGCAGCCGACGCGGTAGTGGTACGCACGGCCCATGGCGCGCCTGTTGATCATCTCGTGTCTGGTGGCGCTCACCGCGTGTCGCGGCGAGCAGAAGCCCCGGCAAGACCCGACGGTCATCGCCAGCGTCAACAACGAGGTCATCACCCGCGCGGAGTTCGAGCGGCTGCTCTCGCGGGAGGCGCAGGCGATGGAGGGCAACGGCCCGCGCACGCCGGAGCAGATCGAGCCGTACAAGCAGGCGCTGCTGCAGACGCTCATCGAGCGCGCGGTGTTGCTGCAGGCGGCGCGGGCGGCGGAGATCCAGGTGACGACGGAGGAGGTCGACCGGCGCGTGCTGGCGCTCTCTTCCGAATACCCGGCGGGCACGTTCGATGAGGCGCTGGCGAAGAGCGGCACGTCGCGCGCGGCGTTGACGCGCAGCACGCGGGAGCAGCTGACCATCGAGAAGCTCCTCGCGCGGGAGGTGCACGCGCGCGTCGCCGTCACCGAGGAGCAGATTCGCCGCTACTTCGAGGAGCACGCCGCCGACTTCGAGGAGCCGGAGCAGGTGCACGCGCAGCAGATCGTGGTGAAGGGCCTCGACGAGGCCAAGCGCGTGCAGCAGCAGCTGTGGCAGGGGAAGAAGTTCTCCGAGCTGGCGATGCGCTACTCGCTGTCACCCGACGCGCGCGTCGGTGGTGACCTCGGCTTCTTCGCGCGCGGCACGATGCCGCCGGCCTTCGACGACGTGGTGTTCAAGCTCAACGTGGGCGGCACCAGCGACGTGGTGACCACCGACTACGGCTTCCACCTCTTCCGCGTGCTGGAAAAGAAGCCGGCGCGGAAGCGCGAGCTGAACGAGGTGCGCGGCCTCATCGAGGAGCGGCTGCTCTCGGAGCTGCGCGCGGTGGCGCAGAAGAAGTTCGTCGACGACCTCCGCAAGAAGGCCATCGTCGCGGTGAACGAGGAGACGCTGCAGGCGGTCTCCGGGCACTCCGCGCCGGCTCAGTCGCCCGAGCCGTGAAGTGACGTGGTGAAGAACTGCGCCGCGAAGCGCAGCGCCAGCAGTCCCAGCATCACCGAGACGAAGAGGATGAACGTACGGCGGTCGCCGGGCGCCGGCGGTGGGCGCACCCAGCGGCGCGCGATGAGCCCCGCGCTGGCGACGGCGCCCAGCGGTGAGGCCGCGATGAGCGACGCGAAGAGCCCGACGACGCCCACGGTGAGCGCGCGCTGCGGGGCGAGGCAGGCCAGCGCGCGGTTGCCGTCGAGCTGCCACACGGGGATGAGGTTGAAGAGGTTGATCTCCGCGATGAGCACCGCCGCGCCGGTGAGCCACGGCTGGTGCAACGCGAGCCCCAGCCCCAGCACCACGATGCCCGTCGCGCCGCCCCACAGCGGGCCGGAGAGCGCGACGTCGCCGATGGCGGAGAGGCTGCGCGGGTAGTGCGCGCCGCGCACGAAGGCGCCGAACCCGGGCACGAACATCGGCGCCGTCACCGCGATGCCGTAGCGGCGAAAGGCGAAGGTGTGCCCCATCTCGTGCACATAGATGCTGCCCAGCACCACGAGGCCCAGCCCGAGGCCCGAGCTGCCGTCGCGCCAGAGCGAGGCCGAGATGAAGAAGGTGAGCAGCGTGGGCAGCTTCAGCAACCCCGCGAGGAGGAACTTGCCCTTGGTGAGCAGCGCCACGAGCGCGGCGGTGCTGCCCGCGAGGAGCCCACCGCCCTTGTTGCCGCGGGAGGTGGCGACGCCGGCCTTCGGCTCCAGCGCGGCGATGCGCGCGCGCAGCGTCGTCGCCTGCGTGGAGTGATGCGGGAGCAGCGGCTCCATCGCGCGCAGCTTCCCCAGCGCGCCCACGAGGTCGCCCGAATGCTCGAGTGCGTCGGCCTCGCGCGAGAGGGCGGTCAGCGCGTCGGCGTGGAACAGCGCGAGACACTTCGGGCACGCGACGAAGCTGGCGGGCGCCGAGGTGCCACAGCGCGGGCACGTCAGCGTCTTCACGGCGTCGCGACTTCGGGGGCGGGCGCGGCGATGGTGAAGGGCCCGCTCACCGGCACGACGACGGCCGCGGCCTCGCGCCAGCCGCGCCACACGCCGAACCCGAGGATGAGGATGCTGATGACGTTGAGCTCGCCGGTGAACGGCAGAATCAACGCGAGGAACGGCGCGATGAGGGCCGCGACGATGGTGCGCCCCTGGTCGCCCTCGGCCATCACGCCCTTCACGATGCTCGGCACGAAGGCCTCCATGCACCACACGTAGGTCAGCAGCGCCGCGAGCACCTGGTACCCGCGGCCGCCGCGACCTTCGCTGCCGCGCATCACCGCGCGACCGACGAACCAGCCGATGAAGATGGTGATGAGCGCCAGCTCGTAGCCGGTGAAGACGATGATGGCGCCGTAGCCGATGGCGCCGAGGAGGCCGGCGCCGCTGCCCAGCCCGAAGGCCTTGAGGCCACGCAGGAAGCCGCCCTCGGCCGGCGCGCCCGCGCTGAACTGCGCCGCGCAGCGCTGGCACACCGGGGCGTTCCCGGCGGTCCAATACTCGCGCTCGAGCACCTGCTGACACGCGGCGCACCGCAACGCTCCCGTCGAACCGCCCTCGAACTGCGCCTCCGTGAAGTCCATGCCGGGCTGCAAAGCATGTGGGCCGCAGGCGCGGCAAGCGCGGCGCTCCATCGTCAAATGCGATGAAAGCAATCGACAGTATCGCGTTTGCAGATTCAGTCTGCTTCGGTCAAACCGGCGTCATGTTGCTCCAGCTCGCCGGTGGCTCCGCCTTCACGCCTGCCCGTCTCGCCCGTCGTCTCGCGCGCATCACCGGCGCCACGGGAGGCACGGCGGAGTTCGTCTACTTCGTGCAGGTCACCGGGGTGCTGGGCGAGCTCCAGCGCTCGACGCTGATGGCGCTGTTGAACGCGCGGGCCGAGCGGTCACCGGGCGAGGGGCGCACCTTCATCGTGGTGCCGCGGCTCGGCACGGTCTCGCCGTGGTCGTCGAAGGCCACCGACATCGCCCACAACTGCGGGCTCGAGTCGGTGAAGCGCATCGAGCGCGGCATCGTGTGGACGTTGCAGGGCGAGGTCGGTGCGCGGCCGGCGCTCTTCGACCGCATGACGGAGTCGCTGCTCCCGTCGTTCGCCGACGCAGACCAGCTCTTCGACGCCCACGAGCCACGAGCAGTGACGACGATTCCGCTCGCGGAGCTGAAGGACGCGAATGCGCGCCTCGGGCTCGCGTTGGCGCCCGACGAAATCGACTACCTCACCGATGCCTTCACGAAGCTGGGCCGCGACCCGACCGACGTGGAGTTGATGATGTTCGCGCAGGCCAACAGCGAGCACTGCCGTCACAAGATCTTCAACGCGAAGTTCATCATCGACGGCGTGGAGCAGGGCGACTCGCTGTTCCGCATGATCCGCCGCTCGACTGAAGCGAGCCCCGGCGGCGTG
>CAMLFP010000026.1 GCA_946479335.1 uncultured Archangium sp. | reverse complement strand
GAACTCATGCGAGAAGTGCGCGCATGAGCGTGCTGTGGAACCTCCTCAACCAGGTGCAGAAGCGCGGGCTGATTTCGCGCGGCGTGAAGAGCCTCACCGCGCAGGTGCGCGGCACCGAGGTGCACTACTACCTGGCGGAGTTCGGCGCGAAGGGCCCGCCGCTGGTGCTGCTGCACGGCCTTGGCGCCGACGCGCACAACTTCACCTTCACCATCGCGCCCTTCGCGAAGCACTTCAGCCGCGTGTACGCGCTGAGCCTGCCGGGCTGCGGCTTCTCGCCGTTGCCGATGTCGGGGCCGCTCGACGTGTACGCGCACTTCGACGTGCTGCGCCGGTTCATCAACGAGGTGGTCGGCGAGAAGGTGGTGTTGCTGGGCAACTCGCTGGGCGGCGCGCTGTCGCTCTTCCAGTTGCTGGCGCACCCTGACTCCCTGCACGCGGCCGTCCTCGTCGCGCCTGCGGGAGCGCCGGCGACGTCGGGCGAGATGCACGTGGTGCTGGAGGCCTTCGCCGCGCGCAGTGACGAGCAGGTGCGCGCGTTCCTCCACAAGGTCTTCGCGCAGCCCAAGCCCATCATGCTGCGCTTCCCCGGCGTGACGCGCGCGATGCTCTCCACTCCAGCGGTGAAGCACCTCGCGAAGACCATCAAGCTCTCCGACATGTTGAAGGAGGGCGAGCTCGCGTCGCTGCGCGTGCCCACGCTGCTGGTGTGGGGCGGCCAGGAGAAGCTGCTGCCGAAGAGCGCGCCCGACTTCTTCCGCCGCAACTTCCCGCCGGAGTTCGGCCGCGTCGACGTGGTGGAAGGGTACGGGCACCTCCCACAGCTCGAGTTCCCGCGAGACCTCATCGCGCGCGTGGTGAATTTCGCCGCGGAAAAAAAGCTGCTCGAGACTTGACGGTCCCCGCGTTTCTGGGGGAATGCATGGCCTGTTGATCCGCGCCGGCCTTCTCCTCGCCCTGGTGTTCTCGTGTGCCGCGTTCGCTCAGGACGCCGGGGCCGACCTCGTCGCGCCGGCAGACGCGGGCCCGGCGCTCGAGGAGGCGTTCGACGCGGGCGCGCTCGCCGACGCCCTCGAGGCCGATGACGAGGGGCCCGATGAGGGCGAGTTCACCGAGGCGGAGCAGGCCGACGTGGGTGACGGGGGCCTGCGCTACTCGGCGGATCTCTCCGACGAGCTGCTGCTGGAGAAGTGGGTCAACGACCCCTCCGCGCTCGGGTCGATCAGCGTGGGGCTCACCGAAGCGGGCCGGCTGATCAACGGCGTGCAGCTCACCGAGAGCGAGTCGTGTCACGTGGTGGACGCCAACCGCGCGTGGGGCACGCAGGAGACCGTCGACTTCCTCACCGCGGCCGCGGAAGACGTGCACGCGCAGTTCGCCGATGCGCCGCCGCTGCGGGTGAATCACATCGGCGCGAAGAACGGCGGCTACCTCCGCCCGCACCAGAGCCATCAGGCCGGGCGCGACGCAGATCTCGGCTTCTATTTCGCCCGTGGCGTCGACCCGGGGAACCTGCCCGCGCGCCGCATCGACGCGATGGATCTCGCGGTCAACTGGGCGCTGGTGAAGGCGCTGCTGGTGCACGGCGACGTGCAGTTCATCCTCGTCGACAAGCGCGTGCAGGCGCGGCTCTACGACCACGCGCTCAAGAACGGCGAAGACAAGGCGTGGCTCGACCGCCTCTTCCACGCGGGCGCGGCGTCGATGATCCGCCACGCGCGTGGGCATCGGGATCATTTCCACGTGCGGTACTTCGCGGGGCGCAGCCAGGAGCTCGGCCGCCGCATCGCGCCGCTGCTGGCGAAGCAGCCTGATCAGAACATGGTCATCCACCGGGTGCGGAGCGGCGACACGCTCGGTGGGCTGGCCGTCAAATACAACTCGGGCGTGAAGCTGATCCAGAAGGCCAACGGCATGACGAACACCAGCCTGCGCGTGGGCCGCACGCTGAACATCCCGCTCCGGGGGCCGTGCACCAGCTGCCCCGTACCGCCCCCGCAGGTGGTGCCGCCGCGCTGCCTGCCGCCCGCGCCGCCGCCCAAGTCCTGACCTTCTGAAGGCCCGGTTGCTCCGGTGGGTTGTCACCGGCGCGGCTCTCGCGCGACACTTCGGCGCATGCGTGTCGTCGTGCTGTGCGTCTCGCTCCTGAGTGCTCTCGCCTTTGCGGAGGGCCCACAGCCGGTCAATCGCTCGGAGGCCACCTACAAGCAGCTCGAGCTCTTCGCCCGGGTGCTGTCGTACGTGCAGAACAACTACGTCGAGCCGGTCGATGAGAAGCAGCTCATGCACGGCGCCATCAAGGGCATGCTCGACACGCTCGACCCGCACACGCAGTTCATGCCGCCCGACGTCTTCAAGGAGATGAAGATCGACACCTCGGGTGAGTTCGGCGGGCTGGGCATCGAGATCTCCCGGCGCGACGACAACCTGGTGGTGGTGACGCCCATCGACGACACGCCGGCGCAGCGCGCGGGCATCAAGAGCGGCGACATCGTGCTGAAGATCGACGACGAGTCGACGCGCAACATGGAGGTCGCGCGCGCCACCCAGAAGATGCGCGGGCCCGCGGGCAAGAAGGTGCTGCTGACCATCATGCGCGACGGCTTCGCGGCGCCGCGCGAGTTCGCCATCATCCGAGACCACATCCGCATCGCGTCGGTGGAGAGCGCGCTCTACGACGGCATCGGCCACGTGAAGGTGAAGAACTTCCAGGAGCGCACCGACGCGTCGCTCTTCAAGGAGTTGGAGAAGCTCCGCGCGCAGAACGGCGGGCGCGAGCTGCGCGGCCTGGTGTTGGACCTCCGCAACAACCCCGGCGGGCTGTTGGACCAGGCCATCGCCATCAGCGACCGGTTCCTCCCCGGCGGGCTGCCCATCGTCAGCACGCGCGGGCGCTCGGCCTCGCAGTACACCGAGGAGAAGTCGAAGGACCGCGACACCGAGAAGAACTACCCGGTCGTCATCCTCGTGAACGCGGGCAGTGCGTCGGCCTCTGAAATCGTGGCGGGCGCGCTGCAAGACCACCACCGCGCCACGCTGATGGGCATCCCCACGTTCGGGAAGGGCAGCGTGCAGACGGTCATCGAGATGGAAGACGGTTCGGGCCTCAAGCTGACCATCGCGCGCTACTTCACGCCGTCGGGCCGCAGCATCCAGGAGACCGGCATCATCCCCGACTTCATCGTCCCGGAGACGGAGGGCGGCTCGGCGGGCAACGCGCAGCAGCTCCGCGAGAAGGACCTGAAGCGTCACTTCAAGGGCGAGGCCGCGCTGCCGGAGCTCAGCACCCTCAAGGCCTCCCTGCCGCCGAACTTGAAGCCCTGGCCGGTGAGCGACGCGGTGGGCGACTACCAGCTGAAGATCGCGCTCGCGTACTTGAACGGCCTGCCGGGGCTCGAGGGCCGCAACACTGCTCGCGCGCCGACGAAGGAGTGAACTAAACGCACGCGCCGTGGCTGGAAACACGAAACAGATCTTCGCGTCGCTCGCCGTCAACGTGGTCATCGCCATCTCCAAGGGCGTGGCGGCCTTCTTCACCGGCTCGGGCGCGATGCTCGCCGAGACGCTGCACTCCACCGCCGACTGCTCGAACCAGCTGCTGCTGCTGCTGGGCGTGAAGCAATCGGCCAAGCCGCCTGACGACTCGCACCCGCTGGGCTACGGCCGCGACCTCTACTTCTGGAGCTTCGTGGTGGCGCTGCTGCTCTTCTCGGGCGGCGGGGTGTTCTCCATCTACGAGGGCGTCCACAAGCTGAGCCACCCGGAGCCGGTGGAGAACGTCGGCTGGGGCCTCGGCATCCTCCTCTTCTCCATCTGCATGGAGGGCTGGGCCACCTGGGGGAACCTCAAGGAGATGAAGGCGCGCCGCGGGAACCTCTCGCTGCTGCGCTACCTCGAGCGCACCAAGGACTCCGACCTCATCCTCCTGTTCGGAGAGAACTCCGCGGCGGTGCTGGGCCTCGCGGTGGCCATCACCGCGCTGCTGCTGTCGTGGAAGACGGGCGACTCGAAGTGGGACTCCATCGGCTCCATCATCATCGGCGTGGTGCTGGTGGGCGTCGCGGTGTTCCTCGCGCGCGAGGTGAAGTCGCTGCTCATCGGTGAGAGTGCCGACCCGGCCGTCAACGCCGCGGTCACCGCCACCGTCGGCCCGGAGCACCCCAACGTCGAGGCCGTGCTGCGCCTCATCACCGTGCAGCAGGGGCCCGGTGAGGTGCTGGTGGCGATGAAGGTGCGCATGAAGTCGGGGCTGTCGACGAAGGAGCTCGTCGACTCCATCAACGCCTTCGAGCAGGCGGTGCACGACCGCGCCCCCGAAGTGCGCTGGTGCTTCGTCGAGCCCGACCACGAAGCGTGAGTGTGATGCGGGCGGAACCGCGCGGTGACGTCGGCGGTTCCGGCTTGGGCTGTGCGTGCTTTTGAGCGACCATGCGCCCCCTATGCGTTCGATGGCGACTCATGGCCTCGTCGCGTTGCTCGTCTCGTTGTTGGCGCGGCCTTCCGTCGGCGCTCCGGGCTTCGCGCTGACCTCGACGACTCTCGGGGCGACGGGCCCGAAGGTGACGGTGCTGGTGGTGCCGATGGATCTGCGCAGCGCGCAGGAGCAGGGCGCCATCGAGGCCGCGGCTGAAGCGGCGTTGACGAAGGCGGGCCGCTTCACCGTGGTGCCGGTGCAAGACGCCTTCAACCCCACCAACGCGGCGAAGCGCGCGGAGTTGATGGCCACCGCCCGCGAGAAGCTGTCGTCGGGCAAGAAGGCCATCGACGACCTCGACAACGTGAAGGCCACCGCCGACTTCCGCGACGCGCTCGACTTCCTCCAGCAGGCCGACCTCTCGCGCGAGTTCCCCGCGATGGTCGACGCGTGGGTGATGAAGGCCGCGGGGCACGCGACCGGCGGGGAGACCGCGCCCGCGAAGAAGGACATCGAGGCCGTGGTGGCGCTCGACCCGCGCGCGGAGTTCAGCCCGACGTACTTCTCGCCCGACTACCTGAAGTTCGCCGACACGCAGAAGAAGCAGGCGGCCAACGCGAAGGGGCAGCTGTTGGTGAAGACCGAGCCCGCCGGCGCGCGGGTGTGGGTCGACGGGCAGCTGCGCGGCGTCAGCCCCATCACCGTCGACGGGCTGTCGGCCGGGAAGCACTTCGTCACCGCCGTCGCCGGAGGGTACGCGCTGCTGCAGTCGCAGGCGGCGCCGGGCGAGACCTCGCTGGAGCTGACGCCGTCGGAGCTGGCCGCCGACTGGAAGAAGGCGATGCTCGACATCAAGCGCGACCCTGACGGCTCCACGCGCGACGCCGCGGCGCAGGCGCTGGCGCAGAAGGCCGGCGTCGACCAGGTGCTGCTGGTCATCGCGAAGAAGAGCACCGTCGGCGAGCAGCTGGAGTTCACCGCCGCCCGCCTCGAAGCGCGCGACGGCCACAACGACGCGTACGCCACCGCCACGCTGGGCACCGGAGACCCCGAGGCGCTCGCGGCCTTCTTCGACCCGCTCGCGGCCACCGACGCGAAGCGCGACGGGAAGAGCGCGGTGCACCACTTCGCCGGTGCGGGCGCGACCGACGCGAAGAAGATCGCCACCTACAGCCTGCTGGGCGGCGGCGCGCTGGTGCTCATCACCGCCATCACGCTGGGCACGGTGGCCCTCGTCTTCCACGACAACTTCCTCAAGGTGCCGCAGCCGCAGAGCTACCGCTCGAACCAGCTGCGCACGCAGGGCCGCAGCCTCGCGCTGGCCTCCGACATCCTCTACGGCATCGGCGGCGCGGCCGTCATCGGTGGCGGCGTGCTGTTCGCGCTCGACTTCTTCGGCAGCAAGTCACCCGCGAAGCCCATCAGCCCCCGCAGCGACGCCGAGCCGCAGAAGGCCGTCGCCCCCGCGCGCGAAGAGGAGAAGCCCGTCGAGGAGAAGCCCGCGCCCGCCACCGAGTCGAAGGCCGAGCCCGAGCCGAAGAAGGAGGAGCCCGCGCCCGCGGCGGAGGAGAAGCCGAAGGAAGAGGTGAAGGAGGAGAAGCCCGCCGAGGAACCTCCGCCGAAGAAGCTCTCGAAGAAGGAGCAGGCCGCGCTCGAGCGGAAGGAGCGCGAGGAGGCCGCGCGGCAGAAGCGCGAAGAGGAGAAGCGGCGCAAGGAGGAGGAGCGGGAGGCGGCGAAGAAGAAGAAGGAAGAGGAGAAGGAGGCCGCGAAGCGCGCGAAGCAGGAGGCCGCCGCCAAGAAGGCCGAAGAGGAGGCCGCGGCGAAGAAGAAGGCCGAGGACGACGCGCGCGCCGCTGAAGAGGCGGAGCGGAAGAAGAAGGAAGACGAAGAGCGCAAGCGTCGCGAGAAGAAGAAGAAGGAAGAGGACCACGACGACCTCCGGTACTACTGAGCTGCTGGTCGGCTTCTCGGCGGCAGAACTCTCCGCGCTGCTTCGATTTCCGCGCGCCCGCTCGAAAGAAGCCTCGAGCGGGTGCCCTGCGAGGCCTTGGGGTTGAAAATTCGACTTGCCCAGACAGGCCTGTAGCGTGTTGTACGGGCGCTCCCGGCAGCCGCGGCACGCGTCCTGCTTTTGAGTGATGGCGGGCCCGCTGAACGTGGCTCAGGAGACACAGCAAGAATGATTTCGCGACGCGTTGGAGTGCTGCTCGGTGGCTGGGGTGAGGAGCGGGAGATTTCCGTGAAGACCGGCGAGGCCATCGCCTCCGCGCTCGAGAAGCGCGGGCACCAGGTGACGCGCATCGAGGTCGGCGGCGCCGGCCCGGGGCTCGATCAACAGCTGCGCGCGGCGAACCTCGACGTCGCCTTCCTCGCGCTCCACGGCCGCATGGGTGAAGACGGCAAGGTGCAGGGCCTGCTGGAGGTGATGGGCATCCCCTACACGGGCAGCGGCGTGCTGGCCTCGGCGCTGGCGATGAACAAGTCGTTCGCCAAGAAGCTCTTCCGTCAGCACAACCTCGCGACGCCCATGGGCTACACCACCAGCCCCGCGCAGCTCGCGCACGCCGTCGAGATCCACGGCGACCTCGGCTTCCCCTGCGTGGTGAAGCCCGCGTCGGGGGGCTCCTCGGTGGGGCTGACGCTGGTGCAGAAGCCCGAAGAACTCGCGGGCGCCATCGAGCTCGCGTGCCGCTTCGGCGGTGAGGCGCTGGTCGAGCGCTACGTGAAGGGCCGCGAGGTGACCGTCGCCATCCTCGGGGGCGAGGTGCTGGGCAGCTGTGAGATCTCCGCGCCCGGCGCGACCTTCGACTTCGCGGCGAAGTACGAGAGCTCCGCGACGAAGTACCACCTGCCGCCGCGCATCTCGGGCACGCGCCTCGCGAACATCGAGGCCATGGCGCTCACCGCCTACCGCGCGCTGGGCTGCGGCGGCGCCGCGCGCATCGACTTCATCTGCCCCGACGTCGGCAACGAGGTGCTGCTGGAGGTCAACACGCTCCCCGGCATGACGCCCACCTCGCTGCTGCCGAAGATCGCCAGGGCGAAGGGCCTCTCGTTCGAGGTGCTCTGTGAGCGCCTGCTGGCGCTGGCCTCGCGCGACGGCTCGATGGTGCCGGCGTTCTCCGCGGCCCCCGTGGCGCTGCACGCGAGCTGACGCGTAAGCTCGCGGTCATGCTCACGACCGCGCTGCTGACGCTGGCCCTCGCTGCTGAACCGGTTCGCCTCTCGCCCGGCGCGCAGGAGGTGCTGCGCGTCGGCGCCATCACCCGCGTGGGCATCGGCGACCCCACCGTGGTCGATGTCACGCCCACCGCGCGCGGCGAATTGCTGGTCACCGCGAAGTCGCGCGGCCGCACCACCCTGACGTTGTGGACCGGCAAGGGCCTCGAGACCCGGCAGGTCATCGTCGACGACGGGCGCGCCAGCGAGCTGGGCAAGCTGATCAAGACGCTGGTCAACCCCTCCCTCAAGGTCGAGGAGTACGCCGGCGTCACCATCATCGACGGCACGCTCGAGTCGCCCGCCGAGGTGCGCCGCCTCGCGGAGCTGGTGGGCAGCGATGGCAACGTGAAGATCCTCGCGCGCCTCGACCCGCGCGTGCTCCCGGCGGTCGCGCAGAACATCACCGCCGCCCTGCACCGCGAGGGCCTCACCAACGCGCGCGCCGCGGTGCTGGGCTCGAAGCTGGTGCTCGAAGGCAGCGTCGCTGACGAGCGAGAGCGAGAGAAGGCGCAGCTCATCGCCGACAGCCTCGCCGCGGGCGTCCTCTCCGCGCGATGAGATGTGCGTAACGCACTACGCAATTCTCTTTTGACAGGCCGGGGCAGTGTCCATAGAAGAGGTCCGCCCTTCGCCCGGGAGGCTGTTTTCTAGATGTTCCGGGCACTTAGAGAGCGCGGACTGCCCGAATGAGCCCAGTCGAAATCGTTTTCATCGCCATCTACTTCAGCGTGCTCGCTGTGCTGTCTGTGTACGGCTCGCATCGCTACCGCATGGCGTACCTCTACTACCGGCACAAGTACGCGCTGCCGACGCCGAAGGGCACGCTGTCGGAGCTCCCGGCGGTCACCATTCAGCTGCCCATTTTCAACGAGATGTACGTCGTTGAGCGGCTGATCGATTCGGTGTGCCGCATCGAGTACCCGGCGGAGAAGTTCGAGGTGCAGGTGCTCGACGACTCGACCGACGACACGCAGGGCATCGCGCGCGCGCACGTCGAGGCCTGGCAGAAGAAGGGCGTCGACATCAAATACATCCACCGCACCGACCGCACGGGCTTCAAGGCTGGCGCGCTGGAGGCGGGGCTCAAGCAGGCGAAGGGCGAGTTCGTGGCGGTGTTCGACGCCGACTTCGTGCCTGGCCCCGACTTCCTCCACCGCACGGTGCCGTTCTTCTCGGACAACAAGGTGGGCATGGTGCAGGTGCGCTGGGGCCACCTGAACCGCGAGTTCAGCATCCTCACGCAGGCGCAGAGCATCCTGCTCGACGGGCACTTCATCATCGAGCACACCGCGCGCAACCGCTCCGGCTGCTTCTTCAACTTCAACGGCACCGCGGGCATCTGGCGCCGCAACACGATTCAAGACGCGGGCGGCTGGCAGCACGACACGCTGACCGAAGACCTCGACCTCTCGTACCGCGCGCAGCTCAAGGGCTGGCAGTTCATCTTCCTGCCGGAGATCATCTCGCCCGCCGAGGTGCCGGTCGACATGAACGCCTTCAAGAGCCAGCAGCACCGCTGGGCGAAGGGTTCGATTCAGACCGCGAAGAAGCTGCTCCCGAAGATCCTCAAGAGCGACCTGCCCTTCGAAGTGAAGCGCGAGGCCTTCCTCCACCTGACCAACAACATCGCGTACCTGTTGCTGGTGGTGATGTCGCTGATGATGCCGCTGACCATGGTGCTGCGCTTCTCGCACGGCCTCTACGCGTCGCTGTGGCTCGACCTCCCCATCTTCTTCGCGTCGACCGCGTCGGTGGGCTTCTTCTACGTCGCGACCACGCGCGAGCTGGGCTTCAACTGGTGGCAGCGCCTCAAGCTGCTGCCCTTCATCATGAGCCTCGGCATCGGCATGGCCATCAACCAGGCGAAGGCCGTGGTGGAGGCGCTGTTCGACAAGCAGAGCGGCGAGTTCACCCGCACGCCGAAGACGGGCTCCGAGGGCAAGATGGTGAAGGCCGTCACCAAGGCCTACCGCGGCAAGCGCAACTGGGTGCCGTACGTGGAGCTGGCCTTCGGCCTCTACTTCACGTGGGCGGTGCTGTACTCCATCGACGCCCACCTGTGGATGTCGCTCCCCTTCCTCGTGCTGTTCCAGGTCGGCTTCCTCTACGTGGGCGCCAGCTCGCTGTGGGAGTTCCGCAGCCGCGAGCCGAAGGCCACGGCCTGAGTCGCCGGCCGACAACGCGCTGAAGTTCTCGCGGGCGGCGTGGGTTTCCACGTCGCCCGACGCATTTTCAGGGGTGGCGGGCGCCGGTCGTGTGCGTCGTCGCGGCGAGCACGGTCATCTGCGCGTGCGCGCCGACGCGACACGTCTCGCCGGAGGCCGCGACGCTGGAGCTGCGAGTCGTCCGCCTCCGTTTGACGACGAGATGCACCGGCACCCCAGCGGCGCGCGCGTCATGCCGCCGCGCGCCCGTCACCCCAGTGCTTGAGCGTCAGCACCCCGGTCAGCACGACCGACACCGTCATCGAGAGCGCGCCAAGGAGCACGAAGATGGGCGACAGCCCAAGGTAGACCTCTCCGAGAATGCCCGCGGGCATGAGCAGACCGGCGAGGCCGAGCCCGGCCGCGGCGCTGCGCGCCTTGTCGCTCGCCGTCGACAACCGAACGAGGACGAAGCCGAGCGCGAGGTTCAACAGCGCGAAGAGGTTGCCGTGCACGTGGGCCAGGCGCGCCTCGAAGTGCTGGCCAGTTGCGTAGCTGGCGACCCATGCCTCCCTGTCAGGTGCGAAGTCACGCAGGTAGATGAGCAAGAAGCCGTAGGCCATGAAGCCCGCCATCACGAGCAGCCCCGCGCCGACGTTGTAGCGACCGGTCTTCATTGGTGATGCTCCTCCCCGCGCCCGAGGTGGTGGACGAGCAGCACGAGGTCCGTCCCGCTGTCGGGCTCGACGGCGTGCGGGACGTTGGGCGCGAGCACCACCGCGTGCGTGGCGTCGAGGCGCAGGCGCTGCGAGCCGGCGACGACCGTGCCGCTGCCCTGCAGCGCCATGATCGTCACCGGGACCGCGGAGTGGTGGGTGGGGAGCACGGTCCCACTTCGAAGGACGATGCTCGCGAGCTTCAAGGCGGGCTCGTCGACCAGCACCCGCACCTCTCGCGGTTGGCCAGTCCCCGGCGGCCCAGGGAGCTCGACGGCGCGGACCTCGGGAGCGCCGAGGCTTGCGACGTGGTGCTGCGCCGCAGACTGGGTCGCGCAGCCGACGAGAGCCGGGCCCGCGACGGCGACGATGGTGAGGAGCGCTGCGTGTTTCATGGAGACCTCTTCCTGCTCGATGAGGGAGCGACGATGGGTGAACGGAGGAGCGCGAGCAGGCTGCCCAGAACTGCGCGCGCCTCGGCCTCCCTGTGCCGGGGCTTCGAGGGAGAGAGCGCCAGCATCTGCACCGTGCCCATCACGATGGGCGCGAGCGTCTCGGCGGGGAGATCTGCGCGCAGCTCGCCCGATGCTTGCCCGTCGCGAAGACAGGCGAGCACGAACGCGCGCGTCTTCTCCACGCACGCGGTGAGCCGGTCCGAGCCGCTCTTCGGCAGCGCGAGGAGGAACTGCTCGGAGAGCACGAGCCGGAGGATGCCGAGCTGATTGCCCACCGCGGTGCTGCGCGCGACGACGAAGCGCTCGAGCCGCCCGACAGGCGGAAGGTCGGCGGCTGGATACGTCGACTCGAGAACGGCCTCGACGCGGGCGACGACGGCCTCGAGCAGCGCCTCGAGCGAGGCGAAGTGCCGGAAGATCGCTCCGGTGGACAGGCCGACCTCGGCTGCGAGGCTTCGCGTGTTGAGCGCCGCGATGCCCCTGGTGGCGACGAGACGCAGCGCGGCGTCGGTCAGCTCCAGCTGCCGCTGCTCGGATTTGCGGCGAAGTTCGCCCATGCAGAAGAGAGTAAGTGCTTACTTGCCTTGGGCGCAAGGCCCTGACCGCGCGCTCCGACGATGGCGCGTCTCCCAGCGAGCGGGCATGAAAAAGCCCCGAGCGCGTGGGCACCCGGGGCTTCAACTTCACCGCGCGCGTTTCAGCGGCGGGCGCGCTCGATCTTCAGCGCCTTCTCGCCGTGCTGCTTGCCGGCCAGCGCGCTCTCGAAGGCCGCCGCGTCGCCCTCGGCGACGTGGAGGTAGCTGTACGTGCCGCGCAGGTCGGTCTTCGCCACCTTGTCGGCCGGCGCGCCGAGCGCGGTGAGGGCGGAGCCCAGCGACGCCTCGTCGACGCCGTCATCCTTCCCGAGGTTGAGCCACAGCCGCAGGGTGCCCGGCGCGACCTGTGCCTCTTCGCGGGGCCGGCGCTCGCGGCGCTCCGACTTCTCCTCGCGGCGCTCGCGCTCCTTCTCGAGGCGCACCGCCTTGCCGTTGCTCTCGCCGGTCACCGCCTCGAAGGCGGGCACGTCGGCTTCCGCGACGTGGAGGTAGGCGTAGCTGCCGCGGAGGTCGACCTTGGCGATCTTCTCCACCGGCGCGCCGAGGCCGCCCAGCAGGCTCTTGAGGCCCGCCTCATCGGCGGCGCCGCAACTGACCCACACGCGCACCTGGCCGGGCTCCACCGTCACGCTGGGCGTGCGGGGCCGGCGCTCACGGCGCGTCTCGTGCGAACCGGAGTCGCTCGCCGTGGGGTCTTCGATGATGGGCAGCGGCTTGCCGGCCTGGATCAGCTCGAACAGCTCGCGGTCGGAGAGCTTCTTCTTCGGCTCCTTGCGCGCGACGGCGGCGGTACCGCCCATCGGGGTGGCGTCGGGGTCGGTGGGGCGCTCGACGGCCGGGGCAGACGCCTCGGTCTTCGCCTCGTGGCGCTCGGAGCGCTCGCGGCGCGGGCGCTCTTCACGGGGTTCGCGCTCGCGGCGGCCGCGCTTCTCTTCGCGGGGCGGGCGCGCCTCGACGCGCGGCTGCTCTTCGGGCGGCGCGACGCCGTCGGCCTGCGCCTTGTCCATGCGGCGGTGGGTGAAGAAGTAGCGCAGCATGAAGGCGATGAGCTGGTCGGAGTCTTCGCGCTTCTTGAGGTCACCGGCGAGCGAGAGGAACCCCTCGTAGATGGAGCCCGCGGCGGCTTCCTTCAGTTCACTCACGTGGCGATCGGTCCACATCTTCGAGGCTTCTTCAGCGGTAGGCATGGGCTTCCGTTCGAATTTGACGTTGTACTTCTTCTCGAGCGCGGTGAGCGTCGCCAGCTCGCGGCCGGAGGTGAGGTTCAAGGCGGTGCCGCTCTTGCCGATGCGGCCGGTGCGGCCGACGCGGTGGAGGTAGACGGCGGGGTCTTCGGGCAGCGAGTAGTTGATGACGTGCCCGAGGTCGGAGATGTCGATGCCGCGCGCCGCGATGTCGGTGGCGACCATGAAGGCCAGCTCGCCCTTCTTCACCTTGGCCATCACGCGCTCGCGTTCCTTCTGCGCGAGGTCGCCGTTGAGCAGCTGCGCGTCGAAGCCGTTGCGGTTCAACACCGCGGTCACCAGCTCGGTGTCGTCGCGCGTGTTGCAGAAGATGATGGCGTTCTCCGGGTTCTCCATCTCCAGCACGTAGAGGAGATTGCGCGGCTTCGGGTACGCGTCACTCAGCTCGTAGCGGATGTGCCGGATGTGATCGACGGTGAACACGTCGCCCGAGAGCAGCAGCGTCTCCGCGTCGGTGGTGTAGCGCGAGATGAGGCGCCGGATGTCGTCGGGCACCGTCGCCGAGAAGAGCAGCACCTGCTTCTTCTTCGGCAAGAAGTCGAGGATGCGCGTCACCTCTTCGTAGAAGCCCTGGTTCAGCATCTCGTCGGCTTCGTCGAGGACCACGTGCACGCACTGGTCGAGCTTCATGTTGCCGCGGCGGATGTGGTCGTGGATGCGGCCGGGCGTACCGACCACGATGGCCGCGCCGCGCCGGAGCGCGTCTTCCTGCTGGCCCATCGACGAGCCGCCGTAGATGCACACCAGCTCGATGCCGCGGTACTTGCAGAGCAGCTCGAGTTCCTGCGCGACCTGGATGGCGAGCTCGCGGGTGGGGCACATCATCAGCGCGCGCACGCCCTTCGAGCCGACCGGGATCTGGTCGATGATCGGCATGCCGAACGCCGCGGTCTTGCCGGTGCCCGTCTTGCTGCGAACGATGAGGTCTTTGCCGGCGCGCGCCGGGCCGAAGGCCTTCGCCTGCACCGGCGTCGGGTGGGTGTAGCCGCGTTCGCTGACGGCCTTTCTCAATTCAGGTGACAACCCAAGGTCGTCGAAGCTGACTTCCGCCTTGTATTCCACGGGCCGGTCATCGGTGCCGGTGGGCAGCGGGCTATTCGTCTCTGTCATTTCGGTTACCGCGTGTACCCGCCGCGGTCAGGCGTCGCAATCACTCAATCGCCCCCACAACGGCGGGCGCGCGCGGGCCGTGCGCTGGTTACGGAGGCGCGGTATGGGAGGGACCATGGCCGCGCGGAAGAAGACCCAGCCCGAGGAGGTCGTCGACGCGGAGTTCGTCGAGACGCCCGCGGTGGAAGCGCCGAAGCCCCGGAAGCCGCGCAAGGCGAAGGCGGTGAAGGGCGAGGTGGTGGTCGAGGCGAAGACCGACGAGGGTGAGGGCGACGACTCCGAAGAGAAGGAGCGCGCCGTCGACGAGGTCGAGCCCGAGGTCGCGGAGCTGGAAGACGTCAGCCCGGAGCTCGAGGTGAAGCCCTCGCGCAGCACCGGCCTCTCGAAGTCAGACCCGCTCGCCGCGTACATGGCGGAGGTGACGCGGCACCCGCTGCTCTCGCGCGAAGAAGAGGTCGCGCTCGCCAAGCAGTACCGCGACACCGGCGACGTGAAGGCCGCGTACAAGCTGGTGGCGTCGAACCTGCGCCTGGTCGTCAAGCTGGCGCACGAGTACCACCGCAACCCGCTCTCGCTGCTCGACCTGGTGCAGGAGGGCAACATCGGCCTGATGCAGGCGGTGAAGAAGTTCGACCCCGAGCGCGGCGTGAAGTTGTCGAGCTACGCCGCCTGGTGGATCCGCGCGTACATCCTCCGGTACATCATGGACAACTGGAAGATGGTGAAGCTGGGCACCACCGAGGCCCAGCGGAAGCTCTTCTTCAAGTTGCGTCAGGAGCAGGAGCGGTTGCTCAAGCAAGGCATCGAGGTGACGCCCAAGCTGCTGGCCGACCGGCTCAACGTGTCGGAGCAGGACGTGGTGGAGATGGACCAGCGCCTCGGCAACGACGAGGTGAGCATCGACGCGCCGCTGCCCGGGAGCGAAGACGAGAAGGCCACGCGCGCCGACCGCCTGCTGCCCTCGGGCGCGCAGGCTGCCGACGAGACGCTGGGCAACTCCGAGCTGCGCGCGATGTTCCGCGAGAAGCTCGGCAAGTTCGCCGAGGGGCTCAACGAGAAGGAGCGCTACATCTTCGAGAAGCGCCTCACCTCCGACGAACCGATGACGCTGCAAGACATCGGCGCGCACTACGGCGTGTCACGCGAGCGCGCGCGGCAGCTCGAGGCGGCGCTGCTGGAGCGCATGAAGAAGTACATGCGCGAGGAGATCCCCGACTTTGATCTCGTCGCCGAAGCCGAGCGCGAGTGACGGCTAGAGCGAGTTCTTGAACTTGAACATGCGCTGACGGTGCGTGCTGCCGTCGAGCTGCTGGAACAAGAACCCGCGGAACACCATCACCACGTGCAGCAGCACGCCGCCGATGATGCCCAGGCCCAGCACGCCGCCGGGGAGCCGGAACAACCAGCCCTGCTCCCACGCGTACCAGACGCCGGCCAGCAGCAGCCCGTTGGGTACGAACCACTCGATCCAGTTCTCCTGGAGGAAGCGGAAGCTGCGCTGGATGGTGTCGATGCCGTTGCCGGAGCCCTTCAGGTAGATGGTCTCGGGCGCGGCGTTGAGCGCGATGGCCTCCATCAGCGGCACGATCATCAGCAGCGGGCGGCCCTGCGGGTTGCTCTTGGTGGCGATGTCGAGCCCGAGGTCGATGAGGAACAACACGAAGGAGAAGTTGATCCAGTTCCAGAAGTACGCGCCGAGGCTCTTCTGCACCTCGTTCACGCGCGCGACGTTGCCGGTCACCAGCATCGCGAGGAAGTACGAGTAGGCGCTGGAGAGGCCGGCCTGCACGAAGGCCATGATGAAGCCGCCGGCGAAGCCCAGCGGGCTGACGAGCATCGCCGCGAAGTACAGCGCGATGATCAGCGCCATCGGCAACAGCAGGGTCCACGGGCTGCGGGCGATGGCGGAGAGCGCGTCGACGAAGGCGCGCGCGTAGAGGCGGGCGTAGACGAGGAGGAACATCACTCTTTCTTCAGTTCGTTGAGGAGGGCGCCGGTCTGCTCGGTGAGCTCCGCGGTGCTGACCAGCAGCTTGTCGAGCTCCGCGAAGATGGCGTCGACCTCTTCACGCTTGCGCGGCGCGGGCACGTCGCCCTGATTGCCGAGGCGGTCCATCAGCATCATCGCGCGCAGCAGGTGCTCGTGCGCGGTGAGGAGATCTCGCCCGCTGCGCGTACCGTCTTTGGTGAAGAGGAAGCCGGTGCTGAACAGCCGGGTGATGGCGCGCTTGTTGGCCTTCAGCACCCGGTCGAGCCGCGCGCGGTAGGTGTCGAGCCTCCGGTGCAGCCGCAGGTCGTGGAGGTTCACGACTTCGGCCAACTTCTCTTCTTTCGCCGGGCGCTTCGACATGATGTTGACGCGCTTACCATGCCTGCCGCGCTTGAGTTGAGCCCGCTCGTCGATGGCGTGAAGACGCTGACGATCTCCAACCCGGGGAAGCGGAACGCGCTCGATACAGGGGTGTTGGATGCGCTTCAGGCCGCGCTGCGTGACGACGCCGGCGTGCGGTGCTGGCTGATCAAGTCGGCGGATCCGACCGTCTTTTCTTCAGGCTACGACTTGAGCGCGCTCAACGGATTTCCTGAAGGGACCGCGCTCCCCGATGAACACATCGGCGCGGTGTTCGACGCGCTCATGGCGCACGCGGCGCCGTCGGTCGCGCTGGTGACCGGGCCCGCGTACGGCGCGGGGTTCGAGCTCGCGCTGGCGTGCGACTTCCGCGTCGGCGGGCCGCACGCGCGCTTCAACATGCCGCCGGCGAAGCTGGGCATCGTCTACGCGGCGCACGGGCTCCAGCGCCTGGTGGCGCGCGTCGGGTTGCAGCACGCGCGGCGCATCTTCCTCACCGCGCGCACGGTGGAGGCAGTCGAGGCGAAGGCCATCGGGTTGCTCGACGTGCTCGCCGATGACGCGCAGGCGGAAGCGCTCCGGTTGGCGAACGAGCTCGCGTCGAACGCGCCGCTCGCAGTGCAGGGCATGAAGCGCGGGCTCGCGCTGCTGGAGACGAACGCCGAGTACGAAGCGCTGCGCCGCGCGAGCTTCAACAGCGATGACGCGCGCGAAGGCAAGGCCGCGCTGCTCGAGAAGCGGAAGCCGAAGTTCTCCGGGCGCTGAGCGTTCAGGGGCCCCACCGTCGCGCGCGGGTGCGGTAGAGGCGCGCCATGCATTCACGACTGCTGGGCATGTTGGTCTTCACGTTGGGCTGCGCGGGGACCACGTCCACGCCTTCGGATGGAGGCACCGGTGGTGGTTCGGGGGCCACGACGCGGACCCTCGGCGCGGAGCAGGCAGGGGTCGCCGCCTTCTACGCCGCTGATGGCTCGGGGAGCTGCTCGTTCGACCCGACTCCGGCGGACCTCGACGTGGCGGCGATGAACGCGCCGCAGTGGGACAACGGCGCGGTGTGCGGTGGGTGCGTGCGAGTCGACGGCCCGAAGGGCTCGGTGACGGTGCGCATCGTCGACCAGTGCCCGGAGTGCGCGAGCGGCGCGCTCGACCTCTCCGCCGAGGCGTTCGCGAAGATCGCCGAGCCGTCGGCCGGCCGCGTCGACGTGCGTTGGCAGCCGGTGACGTGCGCGGTGGAGGGCGCGGTGATTCTCCACTTCAAGGAGGGCAGCTCGCCGGTGTGGACCGGGCTCCAGGTGCGGAACACGCGCGTCCCCGTGCGCTCGCTCGAGGTGCAGAAGAACGACGCGTGGGTGAACGTGCCTCGCGAGAGCTCCAATTTCTTCATCGACCCGACCGGCTTTGGAGCGGGGCCTTTCAGCCTGCGCATCACCGGCGGCGACGGGCAGCAGTTGCTTGAGACGGGCGTGCCGCTCCGCGACTCGGGCGACGTGGCCGGCACCCAGCAGTTTCAGTGAGGCATCGCGGGGCGCGTGACGCCGCGCCTCCATCACGCTCGTGCATCGTCTAGAACGTCGCCATGCGCGAGTTCGACCTGGTGGTCATCGGCGGAGGCGCGGCGGGTGAGAAGGGCGCAGTGCAAGCCGCGTACTTCGGCAAGAAGGTGGCGCTCATCGAGAAGGAGCCGCACCTCGGCGGCGCGATGGTCAACACCGGCACGCTGCCCTCGAAGACGCTGCGCGAGACGGCGCTGCACCTCTCCGGCTTCAGGCAGCGCGGGCTGCACGGCGTCGACATGGCGCTCGGTCGTGAGGCCACGGTCGCCGAGCTGCTCCACCGCCTCGAGGGCGTGACCCACGACGAGCGCGCGCGCATGTCGCGCAACCTCGAGCGCCACGGCGTCACGGTGCTGCACGGCGCGGCGAAGTTCGTCGACGCGCACACCGTCGCGGTGGGTGACGAGCAGGTGCGGGGCGCCCACGTGCTCATCGCGACCGGCAGCCGCCCCCATCGCCCGCCGGGTTTTCCGTTCGAGCACCCGAACGTCTACGACTCCGATGAGATTGTGCGCGTCAACGCGCTGCCGAAGACCATGGCCATCGTCGGCGCGGGTGTCATCGGCTGCGAGTACGCGTGCCTCTTCGCGACGCTCGGCGTGAAGGTGACGCTCATCGAGTCGCGCGGCGAGCTGCTCGGCTTCCTCGACGCGGAGTTCCGCGCGGCGCTCCAGCAGCGCATGGAGGCGCTCGGCATCTGCTTCGTGTTCAACACCCAGGTCTCCACCTGCGAGGCGCCGTCGTCGGCGGTGTGTCTGACGCTCTCGAACGGCGAGCGGCTCACCGTCGATGCCACGCTCATCTGCGCGGGGCGCTCCGCGAACACCGACGCGCTGGCGCTGGAGAACGCCGGGCTCGTCGCGGGCAAGCGTGGGCAGCTCGAGGTCGACGCGCGCTTCCGCACGAAGGTGCCGCACATCGCCGCGGTCGGTGACGTCATCGGCTTTCCCGCGCTCGCCTCGACGTCGATGGAGCAGGCCCGCGTCGCCGTCGTCGACTTCTTCGACCTCAAATACAAGACGAAGGTCGCGCCGCTGTTCCCCTACGGCATCTTCACCATCCCCGAGGTGTCGATGTGCGGCGAGACCGAGGAGTCGCTGCGCGCCGCGAAGGTCGACTACGTGAAGGGCGTCGCCGACCTCTCGCAGAACGCGCGCGGCGCGATGATCGGCGAGACGGGGAAGTTGAAGCTCCTCTTCCGCCGCGACGACCTGAAGCTGCTCGGCGTGCACGTCATCGGCGAAGGCGCGACCGAGCTGATTCACATCGGGCTCACCGCGATGCTGTCGGGCGCCACCGCCAGCTTGTTCATCGAGGCGTGCTTCAACTACCCGACGCTGTCTGACGCGTACAAATACGCGACCTACGCCGCGCTGCAGGACAAGGGCACCCCATGAGCTGGGACCAGGATCTCCTCAAGCGCACCCTCGACTTCGCGGCGCGCGCGCACGGCGAACAGAAGACCAAGGGCCTCCGCGCACCCTACGTGGTGCACGTGGTGAAGGTCGCCACCGAGCTGCTGCGCGTCGCCGATGGCTCGTTCGACGTCGACTTCGCGATGCAGTGCGCGCTGCTCCACGACACGATGGAAGACACCGGCGCGACGCACGCGGAGCTCGTCGCGGAGTTCGGCGCGCGCGTCGCCGACGGCGTGCAGGCGCTCACCAAGGACGCCGCGGTGCCGCGCCACGAGCGCATGGCCGACGCGCTCCGGCGCATCCGGCTCCAGCCGCGCGAGGTGTGGATGGTGAAGCTGGCCGACCGCATCACCAACCTCGAGCCGCCGCCGGGCGAGTGGTCGAAGGAGAAGGTCGCCGAGTACCGCGCCGAGGCGCAGACCATCTACGACGCGCTCCATGAAGCGCACGCCGGGCTCGCCGCGCGGCTGGCCGAGAAGCTCGCGCGCTACGGCGCCGGCGGTTGAACGACGCGCACCACCGCGTCGACGTGCGGCGCGTCGGGCACCGGGTGCAGCGTCGACGCGAAGCGCCCTTGAATGATGAAGCGGTACACGTCGCGGTCGAGGTGTGAGGCGAGCGGCGCGAAGGTCTCGGCCCACGCCCGCTGCGCGTCGCCCTCCGCGAGGAGCCGGAGGTAGGTCGCGAAGCGCTTCGGCTCGTCGGTCGCCGCCCACCGCACCAGCGCCCAGCTCAAGCCCGAGAGCGCGGAGTGCGGGTCATCTCCACCGAACCAGGTGTGGAGCTGCCGCACGTCGACGGAGCGCGTGCCGAGGTACGCCGCGTACATCTGCGGGTTCGGCAACCCGGCCTGCACGAGGTTGCGCGTCTTCCAGCGCAACGTGGAGAGGTCTGCCGCGAGGCCGATGCCGAGCCAGTGCGGCCGGTAGGGCAGGGCGTCCCTGATGCGCACCTGCGCGAAGGCGTCGAGCACCAGCCACTCGTGCAGCGGGCGGCAGACGAAGAGCGTGTCGCCGATGAGCTCCGAGTCGACCTTGCCGTGCACCGCCTCGAAGTCGAAGCGGCTGGCGTAGAGCACCACGTGCACCACGCGCGGGTCGCGTGGCGTGGCGAGCATGGCGCCCACCGCGGTCTGGGCCTGGGCGATGGTCTGCGCCGCTTCCTGCAGTTGCTCGGCGCTCACGTCGGAGACGAGCGTGAAGCCGGGCGCGGAGACCTCGCGCCACGGCCCCTCGGGGATTTCGCCGAACAGCAGCGTCTCGCGGCTGGTGTCGTCGAGCACCGCGCCGGCGGTGACACAGCCGCTGAAGACCACGCACGTCAGCCACGCGAGGCGCCGCATGGCGCGACCCTCTCACGGCTCGTGGAAGTAGTCGCCCGACGCGTTGTCGGTGTAGCTGTTGCCGCTGACGTCGCCGGTCTGCGCGGCGTTGAAGTACACGCCCCACGACGCGCTGTGGCGGATGGTGCTGTTGGTCACCGAGACCTGCACGCCGTGGCTGTCGGAGTGCGAGTTGATCATCGCGTGCCACCCGAAGCGGCTCCCGCCACCGCCGTACTCGACGATGCAGTAGTTGAGGATGTTCTCCGCGTTGAGGGTGGTGTCGAAGTCGAGGCCGTCCCACGAGCCGTTGGTCTGCGCGGTGCCGGTGATGACCACCGGCGCGGTCGCGGTGCCCGCTGCGTGGAAGCCGGCGGCGTCACCGCTGACGTCGATGCGGCTCTGGGGCCCCATCTGCAGCACCACACCCGCGGCCAGCGTCAGCACCTTCTTGGGCTGAATCGACACACTGGTGAAGGTCAGCGGCACGCCGAGGTTGCGCCACGCCACGCTCTCGTTGACCCAGGTGCCCTCGAGGAAGATGCGGTCGACGTCGTTGCCGGTGAAGAGCGAGTCGGGCCCCAGCTGGTGCACGGCGTTGGTGTCGATGAGCGCCGCGCCCAGGGTGTTGGCGGTGAAGGTGCTGGAGTGGGTGCCGGGGAGCACCGCGTACAGGCCGGCGCGCAGGCCGTAGCCCTGGCTCTCGGCGACCGTCACGTGGTCGAGCGCCACCTGCACGCCGCTGCTGTCGGAGCGGATGTTGAGCCCCGCCGCCTTGCTGTCGCTGGAGGTGTTCCCGCCGTACTCGATGCGGGTGTAGTGGAGCGCGTTGACGGTGTTGTTGCTGCCGTCGAACACCAGGCCCTCCCACGCGCCGCGGGTGGCAGTCTCGCCGGTCAACACCACCGGCTTCGTCGCGGTGCCCTGGGTGACGAGCGCCGCGGCGTCACCGGAGATGGTGAACGCGCCCTCCGGCGGGAAGATGAGCTTCACGCCCGCGGCGAGGGTCAGCTGCGCGGAGCCGATCGACGCGAAGTCGGCGGTGAGGTGGTACGGCACGCCGTGGTCGAGCCACGTCGCGGAGTTGGTGAGCCGGTAGCTGCGCACGGTGATCTCCGCCACGTCGTTGCCGGTGAAGCTGGAGGCCGCGTCGAGCGCCCCGACGGTGTCCGCGTCGAGGTTGATGGGCCCCAGGGCGTTGGCGGTCAGGGTGTTGGCCTCGAAGGTGGGCAGCACCGCGCTGCCGGCGAGCCACAGGCCGTAGCCCTGACTCTCGCGCAGGGTGACGTGCGAGAAGCCCACGCGCACGCCGCGGCTGTCGGCGGTGAGCTTCACGTTGGCCGCGGCGGCGTCAGCGGTGGTGTCGCCCGCGTACTCCACGGTGACCCACGCCAGCGTGCTGGCCTGGGAGGTGCCGTCGAAGAGCACGCCCTTCCAGAAGCCGCGGGTGGGCGTCGCACCGGTGAGGAGGATGGGCTCGCTCTGCGTGCCCTGCGCGTCGAGCACCTGCTCCGCGGAGAAGGCCAGCCGGGTGCCCTCGGAGAAGACCAGCTTCGCGCCGGGCTTCATGGTGACGGTGACGGCGGCGGCGATGACCGGCGTCTTCAGCACCAGCCAGCAGCCCTTCTCCACCGTGTAGTTCGCGTCGATGCGCTCGGGGAACGCGACGCACACCTCGGGCCCGCCGTCGTTGGTCGACTGCGGCGGCCCACAGGAGAAGAAGGCGAAGACGGCCAACGACGACACGGCGGCAGGATGCAGACGATGCATAGAGAACTCCCTCCGCGGCGTGGCTATGCATGGAGGTCGCCAACGGCCGCGCGCTCGGAGCCATCGTCAGCGCGTCCGCAGCGCTTGCGTGCAGCGACTCCCGCACGCAGCAACTGCGTGAAGGCAAGCAGCGCGGAGGGCCAGAAATTACCGGTCTCGACTCGCACCGCTTGAGCGTTGCCCGTTGAACACATGCCGTCCTGTGCGTTGTTCGAGCGCAGAGGCTCGTCGATACTTCGCGGGCACTTCTACGCAGGGGAGGGTGATGGACGGGCCGAAGGTGTCATTCGAAGAGACGTTTGATGCCGCGCCGGTGGGCATGATCGTCGTCGATCGCGAAGGCGCCGTCGTGGCGACGAACCGGCAGCTCGAGCGCCTGTTCGGGTACAGCCGCCGCGAGCTGCTCGGCAAACCGGTGGAGCTGTTGATTGACGGGGTCGACGCCGCGAAGCACCGGGCCGCGCGCGACGCGTACGGGGCGCAGCCCGAGGAGCGGCCGATGGGCGCTGGCCGCGACCTGTATGGGCGCCACCGCGACGGCCGGAAGATCCCCGTGGAGATCGGGTTGACGCCGCTCAAGGCCGGCAGCGAGCTCTGCATTCTCGCGTCGGTCGTCGACCTCACGGAGCGGAAGCGAAACGAAGAGCAATTCCGCCTGTCGTTCGAGGCCCTCCCTCACGGGATGATGCTGGTCGACGAGCACGGCGCCATCGTGATGGTCAACGCGCAGATCGAACAGATCTTCGGCTACCCGCGCGCAGAGCTCGTCGGGCAGAGCGTCGACCGGTTGCTCCCCAAGCGGTTCCGGGCCGGTCACGGCGCGAACCGCGACGCGTTCTTCAAGAGCCCGGCGACGAGGCCGATGGGGTTCGGGCGCGAGCTCTTCGGTCTGCGCCGCGACGGCCGCGAGGTGCCGGTGGAGATCGGCCTCTCGCCGCTGCGGCTGCGCGACGGCTACTTCGTCTTGAGCTCCATCGTCGACATCACCGAGCGGCAGCAGTCGAAGGTGGCGCTGCAGAACTCGCTGCACGAGAAGGAGGTGCTGCTCAAGGAGCTGCACCACCGCGCGAAGAACAACCTCCAGCTCATCGCGAGCCTGCTCGACCTCGCGGCCGCCTCTCCGCGGCCCGACAGCCTCGCGCAGTGCCGCGAGCGCGTGCAGAGCATCGGGCTGGTGCACGAGAAGCTCTACCAGTCAGACACCTTCGCGCGCATTGACGTGAGCGACTACCTGGAGTCGCTCGTCGAGCAGATGGCGCAGAGCTGGGCGCGGCCGGGCGTGTCGCTCACGGTGGAGGCGCCAGTGGCGTTCACGCTGCCGCTCGACACCGCGATCCCCTGCGGGTTGATGATCAACGAGCTGATCATCAACGCGTACAAATATGCCTTCCCCGAGGGGCGTGGGGGCACCATCGTGGTGCGGGCGCAGCGTGAAGGCTCGCGGGTCACGATGGAGGTGCGCGACGACGGCGTAGGCATTCCCGAAGGGCAGACCCCGATGCCCGGGCACATCGGCCTCGATCTCCTCCAGGCCCTGGCGCGGCAGTTGCGGGGCACTCTGTCTTTTCACAACGAAGGCGGAGCCCGGGTGTGCCTCAGCTTCGAGGAAGGTGGTTCATGAGCACCGCGCCCGCAGTCTCAGCGGAGAAGCTGTATTCGGTCGTCATCGTCGAGGACGAGGCGATCCTGGCGCTGAGCCTGGAGCGTTCGCTGCGCGAGTTCAGGCTCGAAGTGCGCGGCGTCGCGGCGACCGCCGAGGAGGCGATCGCGCTGGCCGACCGTGAGCGCCCCGACGTGGTGCTGATGGACATCCGCATCCAGGGGGCGCGCGACGGCATCGAGGCCGCGGATGTCATCAGGTCGAGGCACGACGCGGCGGTGGTGTTCCTCACCGCGAACAGCGACCCGAAGACCATCGCGCGCGCCCAGGCCACGAGCCCCGCGGGCTACCTGCTCAAGCCCTTCAAGAAGGTCGACCTCCAGAACGTGGTGAACATCGCGCTCGCGCGCCGTGACGCGGAGCTGGCGCTGCGGCGCCGCGAGGAGGCGCTGCGCATCACCCTCTCGGCCATCGACGAGCTCATCGTCACCACCGACCTCCACGGCGTGGTGACCTCGGTCAACGACGCCGCGACCCGGCTCATGGGCCGCAGCGACGGCGAGCTGCTGCAGCGACCGCTGGCCGACGTCATCCCCATTCAGCGGAAAGACGGCGGTGACCTCGTGGCCGCGGCCCGCGAGCAGGAGCGGGTCACGCTCGATGGCTCCCTCGACACGCCGTCGGGCCCGCGTTCGATGGTGGGGACCGCCGTGGCGCTGCGCCAGCGGGGCGCGCTGTTCGGGGTGGTGGTCGCGCTGCGCGACCTGACCGACCTCCTCGCCGCGCGAAGGCAGCTCGAGTTCGCCGAGCGCCTCAGCTCGCTGGGCACCATGGCCGCGGGCACCGCGCATGAGCTCAACAACCCGCTCTCGGTGGTGCTGGCGAACCTCGAGCTGGCGCTCGACGAGTCGATGGAGGGCGATGTCCGGCGCTACCTCTCCGAGGCGCGCGACGCCGCGCAGCGGGTGGCGCGCATCGTCAGTGACCTCCGGTTGCTCTCGCAGCCCCAACTGGAGACCGTCAGGCAGCTCGACCCCCGCGAGCCGTTGCTGCGCGCGCTGAACTTCACCCGCTCGTTGTGGCGCCAGTGCGCGGCGGTGGAGCTCCACCTGCAGCCCACCCCGTTGGTGCTGGGGTCATCGACGCGCATCACGCAGGTGCTGGTGAACCTCATCACCAACGCCGTGCACGCGATGCAGACGGTGTCCCGGCCGCGGCACATGCTGTCGCTGGTCTCGATGACCGGGGCTGATGGGCGCGCGGTGCTCCAGGTTCGCGACACCGGCCCGGGCATCCCGCAGGCGCTCCACGAGCGAATCTTCGAGCCGTTCTTCACCACCAAGCCCTCGGGGAAGGGCACGGGCCTGGGCCTCGCCATCTCGCGCTCCATCGTGAAGCAGCACAACGCGACGATGACCATCGACTCCGGCCCGGAGGGGACCTGCTTCACGCTCTCGTTCGACGCCGCCGGAGAGCCGACGCCGAGCCTCGTGCCGTTGGTGTGGCTCGGTGCGCCGGGCGCAGAGGGCGCACCGCGCGCGGCGACGCCCGTGGCGCCCGACGTCGAGGCCCTGCGCGCCGTGTTGGAGAGTGGCCGCCCGGTGGTGGTGGCCGCGATGCCCCGCGCGCAGCTGCGTGCGCTCATCTACGAGCTGCCGGCCCTCGAGCACCGGCTGGTGTGGGCCGGAGACGAGGAGACGTTGACCGGCGAGGTGCGGTTGCTCCGCCCGTTCGACCCTGCCGCGTTGCAGTGGTTCTACCCCGACGATCCCCCGACGCGCTGGCGCTGAGCGTTCGTCTGCTCACGGCCACCGACGGCGCTGTGGCCTCTCCAGGGGAAACCACTTGAGAGGCCGACCCCGAAGGTTCACGCTCGACGTCGATGGCGAACGACGCGGAGCTCGAGCTCGTCGCGAAGTGTGTGCGCGGCGATGGGCCCGCGCTGAACACCGTCGAGCGCGAGTACG
>CAMLFP010000025.1 GCA_946479335.1 uncultured Archangium sp. | reverse complement strand
GTGAAGTTCACGCCCGCGCAATTCGGCGCGCTGATGGCGGCCATCGACGGCGGGACAATTTCACTCAACGCCGGCAAAGAGGTTTTCGCCGAGATGTTCGCGTCGGGCGCGGAGCCGGCGGACGTCATCGCGAAGAAGGGGCTGGCGCAGGTCTCCGACACGGGCGCGATTGAGGCGGCGGTCGACGCCGCGCTCGCCGCGAGCCCCGACAACGTCGCCGCGTACAAAGCGGGCAAGGTGCAGGTGCTGGGTTTCTTCGTCGGCCAGGTGATGAAGTCGATGAAGGGCAAGGGCAACCCCAAGGTCATCAACGAGCTGCTGCTGAAGAAGCTCGGGTAGTTTCAGCTCCTGCAAGCGGGACCGCAGCGCGTGCTATTCGGCCATCATCTTGAGCGCGACGCGGTAGCGCTCGCGAAGCTCCTCGGTTGCTGCTTGGACAATCAGTTTCTCGAGCGAGTCGCGCACCGCCGACGCGACGTCTATGGAAACCAGGACAACGTGCTCGTGGCTTCTGCGACGGGTCTTGCGCTCGTTCTTCACCATCGAATTCTCCGCGAGAGGGCGGGGCTTCACATCTTCCAACGCATCAAAGAAGTCGCGTTCGTTGACGATCACTATTCGCGCGCCCCCGCGTCGCATGTTCATCACCTTCTCGATCTTTCGCCCGTAGCAGGAGAAAGCCCAAGCCGGGTTTCCACCATCACACACCACCAGGTAGTTGATGACCTTGGTGATGTTCTTGTTGGTGATGCCGCCACGGCGTTCGATTTCATCGTGCATCTGCTCTCGCGAATAGGTGCCGCCGTCTGGGCTGCGCCTGTTCGACTCACCCGTGATGACGAAGTTCTTCGCGGTGAACTCGATGACGGGCTGTGTCGCGCAGATGCCATGTTTCACCAGTTCCTCGGTTTGCTCTTCCGTCAGCAGCTGATTGTCGCGCTCGAGGAATTGCGACGTGAAAGCCATCAGGAATCGTTGCTCTTCCTCGTCGATGCGCTGGTCGCTCATCGCGGAGGTGACGAGGCTGTCG
Organism: uncultured Archangium sp.; assembly: GCA_946479335.1. The sequence continues at coordinate 24,951 of CAMLFP010000025.1, read as the reverse complement.
ATCTCATCGTAGGGCCACTTGCCCTTGAGGTGCTCGGTGTCGTCGAGCCAGGTACGGAATTCCCGAAGTTCGCTCTCGGTGATGACGCCGTCTGCGGCGATGCCCGCCATCAGGCCATGCAACACCTGCATGTCGCGAGTGAGCACGTCAGTGCGGTCCTGTAATTGCCCGAGACGTTCACAGAAGTGGAGCAGATCAGCGCGTTCCTCATCGTCGAGGACACCGTCGCTGACGGCGGACTCCACGCGGGTGATGGCTTCATTGAATACCGAGCGTTGCTGAATTCGCTTTTCAGCGCACCAGCGCAACAGTGCTGTCAGCTCCTTCGGTTCGATGCGCCCGTCGAGCGCGATGCCTCGAATGAGGCCCGATAGTTCGTGGAGATCTCTTTCCCTGTTCTGCGGCCCCGTAAATCGTAGGTGCTCGACGCCCATGAGCACGACCGTCTCACTGGCGAGTCGCCTTGCAACTTTTCACGCGACATGTCCCGGGGGTCACGCGTGCTTCGTAGGGTCGATCTTCAGTGCTCGGTGCGCCGCGCGAAGCTGAGCTCCACCGCGTCGATGCGCGCGAGCGCGTTGCGCAGGGCTTCTGAGCCGCCAGCACGTGTCGCACCAGCTCAACGAGTCGTGCATCTGCTCGCGCCGCTCGTCGTTCATCTCCGCGAGCGGCTGATTCCTGACGCGCGCGACGGTCTCCATGTCGAACGCGGCGCCGTCGGCGCGCTATGTCGGAGCGCTCGACTGAATCGGCCGTAATCCCTGTCACCAGTCGCCGCGGCGTGAGGCCTTGATTTCAGAGGTGCGCTTCTTCGACTCGAGCCGCCGGCGCTTGCTGCCCTTGCTCGGCTTCGTCGCGACGCGCTTCGGCTGCACGTACGAATACTTCACGAACATCGCCTTCAACCGCTCCAGCGCTTCGCCGCGGTTCTGCAACTGACTGCGGCGCTCGGTGGCGGTCACCGTCATGCCGGTCGGTTTGTGCGTCAGCCGCACGCCGGTCTCGGTCTTGTTGCGGTGCTGCCCGCCGGGCCCGCTGGCGATGAAGAACGACTCGTCGCACTCGGCGAGCAGCGCCTCATCGCTCAGCGCCAGCACGCGCCGCGCTTCTTGTGGGTTCACACTCATGGTCCGCCCGTCGTTCGAGGGCGCGCGAACCTGACGCGCCTCACTTGATGAGCCCGATTTCCTTCAGCCGCTGACGGAGGAACTCGTCGGCGGTGATGTCGGGGTAGCGCTTGGGGTTCTCCTTCGTCACGAAGGTGTCGGTGATGGCCAGGGAGCACTCCGGGCGCGGGTGCACGAAGAACGGCATCGAGTAGCGCTCCACGTCGTCGCGGTTGTCGGGCGGGTTCACCACGCGGTGGGTCGTCGACGGAATCACCTCGTTGGTCATGCGCGAGAGCATGTCGCCGGAGTCGACGACGATCTGCCCCTTGAGCGCGTCCACCGCGAGCCACTCCTTCTGGCGCGTGAAAATCTCGAGGCCCGACGCGGTCGACTCGCACAGCAGCGTGATGAGGTTGATGTCTTCGTGCTCCGCCGCGCGCACCCCACCGGGGATGAACATGTCCTTCAGCGGCGGGTAGTGGATGATGCGGAGGATCGAATTCCCGTTGGTCGCCATGCCGGCGAACGTCTCGGAGGGCAGCTTGAAGTAGTCGGCCAGCGCGCGGAGCATCACGCCCGCCGCGACCTCCAGCGCCGAGAAGAGGCCCAGCGTGTTCGCCTTGAACGTCGACAGCTCGCCCGGCCACACGTTCGGGCCGTACGCGTCGTTGCCGACGTGCCAGAACTCCTTCAGGTCGCCGACCTTGCGGTTCTTCGCGTGCTCCTTGCCGAACGAGGTGTAGCCGCGCTGCCCGCCGCCGTTGGGCACCTCGTACTGGTCCTTCACGGCCTTCGAGAGCGCGAAGAGGCGCGCCGCGTCTTCGTAGGTGCGCGCGATGAGGTCGGCGTCGACGCCGTGGTTGATGATGGAGACGAAGCCGAACTCCTTGAGGCCGTCACCCCAGGCTTTGACGAACGCGTCTTTCTCCTGCGGGGTGCCCTTCGAGTAGTGCGACAGATCAAGCAACGGAATGCGTCGAGGCATGGCGGGCGCAGATACTAGCGGTTGTCTTTCACCGCGCCGCTTTTCGCCTCGACCCGTGCGAGTAGGTCTCCTGACACTTCCTGTCAGTGCCTGGGCGCATGGTGCTGCGCATGACCACGAACACCCTCCACGGAAGCTGTCACTGTCAGCAGGTGAAGTACGAGGTGCGCGTCGACCTCTCGCGCGGCACCACGAAGTGCAACTGCACGTATTGTCTCAAGTCGCGCAACTGGAGCGCGATGGTGAAGCCCGCCGACTTCACGCTGCTCTCGGGGAAGGACGCGCTCACCGCGTACGGCGGCCGCAACCCGCACGCGCAGCAGTTCTTCTGTCGCACCTGCGGCGTGGTGACGCACGGCGCGGGCAGCCTCGAGGCGCTCGGCGGCGACTTCGTCTCGGTGAAGGTGAACACCCTCGATGACGCGGAGCCTTCAGCGCTGGTCGAAGGGCCGCTGATGCTGTGCAACGGCCGCGACAATGACTGGTGGCACGTGCCCGCCTTCACGGCGCATCTGTGAGGTGCGTGAGGCTGTCGCGCAGGTGGTCGAGGTACGGCGAGTAGAGCTGGTACTTGAGGTCCACCGGCGGCGCGGCGAGGAAGCGCCAGAGCACCGGCGCCTCCAGCGTCTTCTGCACGCGCTCGAGGTCGCGCTCGCGCTGCGGCGCGGGCAGCGCGCTGACCAGCTCCAATTCGCGCATGCCGCGGTCGAACTGCTTCCAATACACGCGCAGTGCCAGCGTCGCCGTCACGCCGCGCACCCACCGCTCGGCGCGTTGCTTGTCGATGGAGAGCCGCGCCTGCTCCGGGAACTCGGCGGCGATGCTGGTAGGAATCCACGCGCCCCAGGTGCGCACGCTCAACTGCACGCGCTCGATGCGCATCACCTCCGGGAAGTCGGGCACCAGCGCGAGCAACGCCTGCACGCGGGTCGAGAAGCGCGCGCGGGCCTCGGGCGCTGACGCGACGAAGGCGGCGCGACACACGGGCATCACGGTGTTGCTCGGGCCCAGCGTCGCGAGCTCCGACTCCAGCCCTTCGAGCCGCAGCCACGCGGTGGTGAGCGTCAGCACCGACGCGCAGGTGTCGAGCGCCTGCTCCGGGTGACCCGTCGCCAGTTGCTCGCGCATGGAGATGGGTGCGAGTGATGCGAGCGCGTCCATCGCGCGGGGCAACGTCTGCCGCCGCCGGTGGAGCAGGTCGGGGAAGACGCCCAGCCCGGCAGTCGGCGCGATGTCACGCAGCGCTCCACACCGGAGCGTGTTCGCGAGCCACGCGTCGTGCCGGTGCGCCTCGTCGCGCGCCGCCGGGTCGAGCTCGTCGCCATTCACCGCGCGCTGCACCGCTTCTCCGCGCAGCGGCAGCGCGAACGAGAGGTCGGGCCCGAGGTCTGACTGCCGCGCGAGACAGTCGAGGATGGAGCCCGGCGCTCCATCTGGAAGCTGAAAACGCCGCGCGTCGAGCGCCTGCGCCTCCGTCGCGAGGCGGGCGCTCAGGTTGCGCGCCTGCATCGCGAACACGCCCAGGGCCGCGAGCGGCAGAACCACCAGCAACACCAGCAGGGCGCGGAAGACGCGTTTCACGCTGCATCTTCATATGCGTCAGTTGTGCAGATTGCCGCCCGCGAAGTGAGCCGCAGCATCCGCAAGCGACGGAAGTAAGGTGCCCCCGTGCGCGCGTGGCCGCTGATCATCCTGCTGAGTGGCTGCGCGGTTCCTCCCGAGCCGGCGCCCGGCCCGCCGCGCCCCGACCTCGAGCTCACGCGCGTCACCATCAACTCGTGGAGCGACGGCGGCGCGAGCCTCATCACCACCGCCGATTCGCTGCAGCTCTTCCGCGAAGGCGCGCAGGCCGGCGAGTTCGTCGCGCGTGACGCGGGGTTGACGGTAGTGCGCGACGGGCTGCGCTTCACCACGCCCGAGGTGCGCGGCAACCTGCGCTCCGGTCAGCTGTGGAGCGACGCCGGCGTGCACGTGCAGGTGCGCGGTTTCCAACTCGACGCGCGGGGCTTCACCGCCGACACCAAGGCGCAGACCGCGACCTTCGAGCAGCCCGTCAGTCGCTTCGCTCAGTGAGTCACACCACGATGCCGTCCCACCGCGACACCCACTTCGTCGGGTGGAACGGGGGGATGGCCTTGGGCTCCAGCAACGGCGAGCCCTCGCGCCAGAACGTCTTGAACGTTGGCTTCTCGCCGGTCCGGTAGAAGTTCGCGAGGTAGCGGAAGTCGCAGGCCGAATAGTCCGACAGCCACTGGTCGAGGTCGCGCACGCCCGCTTCGTGGAAGAGCTGCATCGAGTAGCGGCACGCCTCGTACTCGTACGCGTGGAGCCGCTTCATCATCTCCGCGTCGGCGTTGGGGTAGAGCTTGTAGCCAATCTCCCGTGCGGCCTCGTCGGTGTTCCACTGCACGGTGTGCCCGAAGAGGTGCGCGATGATGAACAGCGCGCTCTCGATGTCTTCGGCGTAGTCGACGTGGATCTCCGCGCCGTCGAGGTCGCCCGTGAAGGGGTTCGGCACGTCGCGGATGAGGATGGGGATGCCGTATTTCGTCTCCACGTGCTTCTCGAGCACGTTGAACGCCTCGCGCATGCGCGCGTCGGTCGGCACGCTCGTCACTGCTGCACGCCCGTGAACGCGAACGAGGTGCCGGCGTCGAGGTCTCCCAGGTCGAACTCACCCGTCACCGAGAGCGTGCCCGCGTCGCTGAACTGCAGCAGCCCGCCCGCGTGGAAGTGCACCGTGACGCCCGCGTCGACGTCGAGCGCCGCGCCATCGACCGTCACCGCCGCCAGCTTCGCGGGGGTGAAGGGGCAGCTGACTTCGTCGAGCGCCCACGTGCTCTCGCGGAAGTTGAGCGCGCAGGGGTTCAGGTACAGCACGTACTTCTTGTCGGTGGTGTACGTGACCTCGACCGTCGCCGCGACGGCGTGCGTGCCCGCGGTGCCGGTGAGCTGCCAGTTGCCGACGTGCGGGTTCTTCTCCTTCACGCCCGCGTCGAACTCTTCAACGGGCTGCGGGCACGCGGTGAGCGCGAGGGTCAGACACAGGGCGAGCTTTTTCATGGGGGTTCAGTTGGCGGTGAGGAGTTCTTCGACTTCTTCGCGGAGCAGCGGCTCGTCGCCGAAGCGCTTGCTGGCCTCGAGGATTTCGCCGAGGCGCTTGCGGTCGGGCTTGTGGCTCGTGCGCATGCCGCGCACCTCGGTGTAGAGCGCGCCGAGCTCGCGCGGCAGCTCCTCGGCCTTGCGCTGGCGCGCGATGTTCTCGGAGTTCCCCGCGGTGAAGCTGTCGAGCGGGCCGAAGTACTCGTCCCACTTCTGGGGGTCGGCGGGGCCGCCGGCGACCGACGGCACGGCCTCCGCGATGATGACGTACGCCCACGTCGAGACCTGCACCGGGCGGCCGTGCAGCCACACGCGGAAGTCGACCACCTCGTTGTTGTCGACCACGTAGCCCGACGCTTCGACGCCCGACGCCAGCCGCATCGAGAAGCGGCCGCGCGTGGGGAGCCGCTCGCTGCCGATGAGCACCACCGAGTCGATGCGCTTGGGCACCGCCACGCACTTGCCGTTGGTGGAGATCATCGTCGGGCCCAGCAGCTCGATGACCGACGCGGTGAGCCCGGGGCCGGTGTCCTTGCCGGCGCGGATGACCTCCAGCACCTCGCCCGTCACCTCGATGACCTCGCCGCCGCGCTGGCGCAGCACGAGGTGGTTCACCGCGCGGCTGCGCAGCGCCTCGTCGAGGCCGTAGTCACCTCCGCGGATGTACGCGAGCGAGTGCTTGAAGTCGGCCAGCACGTCGTTGAGGTGGCGGAAGTCGCGCGCCACGAAGAGCTGCGGCTGCATGCGCGTGATGTCGTACGCGCGGTCGGCGCAGTCGACGCTCAGCGGCAGCTTCTTCACCTCGGGCGTGAGGCAGTGTTCGGCCTCGCCGATGGAAGAGAGCAGCCCGGCGCCGTACAGCTTGGGGTTCTCCAGCGTGCCGACCAGGCCGTACTCCGCGGTCCACCAATAGAGGCGCGAGGCGCGCGTCGACTCCGACGCGTAGCGCACCGACTTGGCCGCCGCGTCGAGGCGCGCCTGCGCGTGCTCGATGTCTTCCTGCGTGGCGAGCGGGTCTTCCTTCACCACTGACAGGTTGCGGATGCCCTCGAACAGCGCGCGGTCTTCGGCCGAGGCGATGGCCTTGAAGCCGACCTCGCCGCACGCGCGCAGATACGCCGCGTACGCCGCATCGGCGATGATGGGCGCGTGCCCCGCGCTCTCGTGGATGATGTCGGGCGCCGGCGTGTAGTTGATGGTCTTGTGCCCGCGGATGTCGGCGGCGATGGCGAGGATGCCGCGCGCCTGCATCTCGGTGAACACCGCCGGAGGGATGAACCCGCGCACGCCCACGCAGCGCCAGCCGAGGCGGTCGAGCTTCTCGTTCATCGTCTCCAGGCTGGGGATCTGGTCGACGCTGATGCCCGTCTCCGCCAGCCCGCGGAGGTAGATGCCGTGCGCGCGGGTCTCGAGGTGCTTCGAGAGGCGCTTCAGCACGTGGCGCCACACCGACTGATCACGCGGCGTGTATGACGCGTAGTCCTGGTCGACGACGTAGCGCTGCAGGTGCGGCGGGAGTTCAACGCGCGCGGTGCTCATTACCCGTGCGTTTCGCTCGCAAACGACCCTGACGCAAGCCTGAGTGCGTCGAGGCGGGCAGGCCGGGCCATCTTACCGACGGGGTCTGACAACGCCGCCGAGGCCGGTAAATCGGCTCCAGATGCGATTTGGGCACACAGGGAGGAAACCTCAATGGATCCGCGTGTTTACATCGCATGTGGGACAGCATAGGGTGCCCGCGCTGTCAAAAAAGAGACAAGCCACCACAGACCTGTAGCGTGGCTTTGGCAGTGCCTTTCTTTGAGGGTCCACGACGTGAGCGACGAGAAGCCTGAAGCCCTGCTCAAGAGCGCGCTCGAGAAGATCGTGTACTTCGAGGCGCGCGCTTCTCAGCTCACCAATGACGCCGGCGCGACGCGCGATGAGCTGGAGCGCACCAAGACCGAGCTGGCGGCGGCCTCGCAGCGGGAAATCGAGCTCCGCCGCGTCATCGCCGAGCTCGAGGTGCGCGTCACCCGCGCCCACGCCGAGCGCGAAGAGATGGCGCGGCTGGTCGATGCACTGCGCCGCGAGCGCGCGGAGCTCATCGGGAAGATGCTCGACGCCTCGCGCATCCACGGGGTTGATCAAGAAGGCATCGACGGGCTCGACCTGAGCCAGTTCATCTCGCAGCTGCGCCAGGAGATGCTCCCGCAGCGCGACGGCGCGACGCCGTTCGTGAGCAGCAGCCCGAGCACGGTGACGGAGGTCGCCGCGGAGCTCAAGACGCAGGGCCGCCTGCAGGTCACCGAGCATGACCTCGCCACCCTGACTGGCGCGCGCGACTTCCCCGGGCGCAGCGAAGAGACGCTCTTCGGCTTCTCGGTGCGCGAGCTGTCGGCGCTCGATTCGTCGGCGCGCGTGCGCGCGGCAGAGCGGCTCGAGGCGCTCCGTCACCCGGCCGCGGCCCCGGCGCTGGCCACCGCGCTGCACAGCGAGACGGAGCCGTCGGTGCAGGTCGCGCTGCTCTCCGCGCTGTCGTCGCTGGCGAAGGCCGAGGCGGTGCCGGTGGTGACGCCGCTCCTCTCGTCGCCGGCGCCGGAGGTGCGCGTCGCGGCGCTCAAGGCGCTGCTCAAGGTCGACGCCACGGCTGCCGGCCCGCACCTCGCCGCCGCCATGAAGGACCCCGACAAGGCGGTTCGCCGTCGCGCGTCGCTGCTCGCGCTCGGGCTGTCGGGCGGTGAAGCGCTGGAGCTCGGTCGTCAGGCCATTGTCGACGCTGACGCCGATGTCCGCGCGCTCGCCGCGCTGGTGCTCGGCGCGTCGAACGCCGAGGCCGCGCGCCCGATGTTGCTCGACGCCATGCGCGACGCAGACACGCGCGTGCGCCGCTCGGCGTCGCAGTCGTTGTCGCGCCTGCTCGGGCAAGACGTGACGTCGCTGGTGGCACTCGACGACGCGACGCTGCGCCGCGAGGTGCGCCGCATTCGCGAGCTGCCGATTGCGCCGGTGCGCGCCTCTGTGACGTCGCGCGCGGCGGTGGCGATGCATGGTGCGCACGCATCTGCGGTCGCTCCGAGCGTTGCGGTCTCGACGTCGATGAATGGCTCGCACGCGCCGGCGATGTCTCCGAGCGTCGCAGCCTCAGCGTCGATGAACGGCTCGCACGCGTCTGCGGTGGCTCCGAGCGTCGCTGCCTCGGCGTCGATGAACGGCTCGCACGCGTCGGCGGTGACTCCGAGCGTCGCGGTCTCGACGTCGATGAATGGCTCGCACGCGTCTCCGAGCGCTGCTGCCGGCACTTCGATGAAGGGCTCGCACGTCTCGATGGGGATGCCGAGCACGGTGATCGCCGCGTCGATGAACGGCGCTCCGTCGCGCGGTTCAATCGCCGCGTCGCTGGCGCAGCGTGCGCCCGCGGCGTCGACGGTCGTCACCACGGTGACCCACACGCCGGCCTCGCCGGAGCTGTCGGAAGGCATCCTCCGCGAGCTGCGCGCGGCCATTCGCGGCCGCCCGCTGCACGAGCTCTCCAGCGGCCTCAACGCGTCACAAGACGCGGTGATGCGCGCGTGCGGTGAACTTCTCTCGCAGGGCGCCATCGTGCGGCGCGGCCTCAAGTACTTCGTCGCCTGAAGGAGCAACCTATGGACGCCATCGTCTACACCCCGAAGGAAGCGGCGGACCTGCTGGGCATCGCGCCGAAGGCGCTCACCGCGGCGCTCAAGAAAGACACGTACACGCCCGAAGACGTGTGGGACCTCCGCGGCAAGCTGCAGCTGGAGCCGCAGTCGCTGGGCACCCGCAAGCAGCTCTTCCTCAACTTCAAGGGCGGCACCGGCAAGACCTCGCTGTCGACCTCGTATGCGTGGCGCCTCGCGGAGATGGGCTACGGCGTGCTGCTCATCGACCTCGACAGCCAGGGCCACGCCACCAAGTGCCTCGGCTTCGAGGGCGAAGACTTCGAGCGCACGCTGCTCGACGTGCTGGTGAAGAAGCAGCCGCTCTCGGGCGTGATTCAGAAGTCGGCGCTGCCCAACCTCGACTTCGTGCCCTCGAACCTCACGATGTCGACGGTCGACCTCGCGCTGATGCCGATGGCCGGCCGCGAGTTCAAGTTGAAGAACGCGCTGAAGGAAATCGAAGCGCACTACGACTTCATCATCTTCGACGCGCCGCCCAGCTTCGGCCTGCTGAACCTCAACGCGCTGATGGCCGCCGACGACCTCCTGGTGCCAGTGCTGGCCGACTTCCTCTCGTTCCACGGGCTCAAGTTGCTCTTCGAGACCGTCAACTCGCTCGAGGAAGATCTCGGCCACGTGCTCGACCACGTGTTCATCGTGGTCAACAGCTTCAACGCGACGTTCAAGCTGGCCAAGGAGGCGCTCGAGGCCCTCAAGCAGCACTACCCCGAGTACCTGATGCCCACGGTGATTCGGCAGTGCACGCGCTTCGCGCAGGCCTCCAGTGAGGGCATGCCCATCTTCCGCTTCGACCGCGACAGCAAGGGCGCGGGCGACGTGCAGAAGCTGCTCGACGAGGTGTTGGAGCGCCTCGTGAAGACCGCGGCTGAGAAGGCTCCACGCGCGAAGAGCGCCTGATTTTTTGCAGAGGGGAAAACGAACATGAAGAAAGCATTCGACGCGAACGTGAGCCGGGCCAAGCCGCGCATGAGGCTCGGGCTGTTGACCGCGCCCTCCGCCGAGGCCGAAGTGGACACCGAGGCCAGCGTCAGCGCCGCGTCAGTGGAGGCGCTCGCGCAGCAGGTCGTCGCCGAGGCGCCCAGCCTGAGCGCCGCCATCAAGGAGCGAGCCGCCGCCAACGCCAGCCGTGTCACCATGGCCGAGCGCATGACGCAGGCGTTGGAGCGTGAAGAGGCCGTGCTCGCGATGGCCGTCCAGGCCGAGGCGCAGGCGCCGGTCGCGCACGCCGAGCCGCCGCCGGAGCTGGTGGAGGTGCAGACCGCGCCCGAGCCGACGCCGCTGCGCGACATCGAAGAGCGCCGCGCCAGCATCAAGGAGCGCATCAAGGCGGTGCGGCAGAACCCGCGCCCCGAGCCGCTGCCCGACACCGTCGCCGAGGCGGGGGTGCTGGCGGTCGAGCGCATCTCCGCGTTGCAGAGCGAATTGGCGAAGGCGCGCGCGATGAACCTCGCGTTGACGCAAGACCTCGAGGCCGCCCGCCGCCAGTCGGAGCGCGCCACCGAAGAAGCGCGCACCCGCATGGACGAAGCGCGCCGGCTCTCGAAGGAGATGGAGAGCCGCGTGTCGCTGCTCAACGAACTGGAGCGCGAGCTGGAGTCGCTTGAGGGCGAGCGCAACGAGTCGTTGCTGGCGCTGCAGGAGGCTCGGCAGCTCCTCGACGCGCGCGAGAAGGAGAAGCACGAGCTGATGGAGCTGGTCTCGAAGAAGGACGCGGAGATCGCCGACTCGCTCGCGGAAGAAGAGCGCCTCGCCGCGGAGCTGGAGACCGCGCAGGAGAACGCCACCTCTCTGCGCCGCAGCACCGACGCGTTGAAGACCGAGCGCGACACGCTGGCCCGTCAGGTGGCGGAGCTGACGCGCGAGCGCGCCGAGCTGCTCGAGGCCCGCAAGGCGCTGGAGGCGGTGCACCGCGCGCTGTCGTCGGCCGCCGCGCGCTAACGCAGACCTTCCCCTCTCCCCTGGGGAGAGGGTCTCGCGAAGCGAGGGGTGAGGGGAGAAAGAGCCCCCGACTCAAGTGCCGACGTCGAGCGACTGCGTGTACCGCACGTGCGAAGGCGTAACTGTTGGCCGTCTTTGCGCGGCCAAGGGTCGTCGAGCGCCGAGTCCTTCCCGCTGCGCACGAGCACGAAGTCTCCGACTGCGTCTTGCCGAAGGTGTTGCGCGCTTGGTCCGAGAGGCCAGGGCGCGTAGCTGAAACTCAGCGGCGGCCGCGCACGCTGCCGACAGGAACGGCGCCGTGCACCGGGCCGGGAGCGGGCGCGTAGACGGGGGCGGGCGCGGGCATCGGCGCGACGACCGGCGCGGCCAGCACGGCGCCGAAGAACCACGGCAGCACCGACGCGACATCGACGGCGACGTCGACCTGCGGAGGCGGCGCGGCGACGACCACCTGCGTGGCTTGCGGTTGCGGCACCTCGTACGCGACCTGGGTGGTGACGCTCGGCGGCGCATTCCACTCCGCGTCGACGGTCGCCGAGGTGGTCGCTGCGGCGACGGACACGACGGGCTGTTGCGCGGGGCACGAGTACGTGCCGTTCACGAAGACACCCGGAGCGCGCGTGCACGCGCCGGTGCAGCGGCTGATGGGCATCGCGCAGGTGTTGGTGGCGCAGCCGCGCGGGTAGGCCGCGAGCTCGACGAGCTGGCCTCCGACGGTGCAGCTGCTCGCGGTGCAGGTGCCGGGCGCGGGCGTGCAGCCGTTCGTGCACTGCGGTGCGGGCACGACGCAGGAGACGTCACTGCAGCCGGGAGGAAACGCCGCGCCGACGGTCGGCAACGCCGGGCCGCGCTGCGCGTTCGCGTCGTCATATGCGCCGGGGTACTGCGCGAAGTCGGCGGCGACGTTCACCTGCGCGACCGCGACGGAGCCCTCGACGCTGGTCTGCGCGCCGAGCGGGCCGTTGGTCGTAGCCGCACCGGTTGGTCCAGCGTTGATCTGCGAGAATTCGGACACGCTGGCGGCGCCAACGTTGACCTGCGCAACCGCGACGGAGCCATTGACGCTGGTCTGCGCGCCGACCGTGCCATTGGTCGTAGCCGCGCCGGTCGCTCCGAGGTTGACCTGCGCAACCGCGACGGAGCCCTCGACGCTGGTCTGCGCGACCGCGACGGCGCCGCTGGTCTGTGCGCCCGCAGGCAGCGCCCACGCGTCGGCTTCAGTCGCCGTCGCGGTGTCGGTCTCGACGGCGGCGGTGGCGAGCGTCTCCTGCTGCGGTTCGTTCCACCCCGCGAGCACGGTGGAGAATTCGGGCTGCGAGTTCTCGCTCTCCCGCGCCAGCTCCTCTTCGCTCATCCGCCGGCGGGCTTCGCGACGCGCGGCGAGCTCGGCGCCACCGCGACGTTCCAGCTCCGCGAGCCACAGCGCGTCGGTAGTGGGCGGCACGAGCCGGCCGTGCTCCAGCGTGAAGACGGCGCCTTCGCAGCTGCCACCTTCGGGTGCGGTGAGGTCGGCGATGGTGACGTCGATGGGCTGCGTCGCGCGCAGCGCCGAAGGCAGGTCGGGGTCGGTGTTCTCGAAGCGCGCCTCCACGACGAGGCCTTCGCCTGACGTGCTGGTCCACACGCGGGCGGGGTGCGCGAGGCCGTTGGCGTGCACCATCACCGAGCCGCTCAGCGCCACCGGAGCGCTCACCGTGAGGCGCACGTACTCACCGAAGCGCGCCTGCAGCGGCACCCGGCGGAAGCCCATCGGCCCGCACTTCACGGGCGCGTTGAAGGTCTCGACGGCTTCGCGTGCGGTGGCCAGCCTCGCGTTGTGCAGACAGCCGGAAGCGCCGAGGGCCAGCAACACCAGACACGCGCGGGGAAGCATGGGCCTCATCACGTACCTCGCCTTACAAAAATTCACGGAGCGGCGGTGGGCGGCCGTTAACCTGAACCCTTCATGTTCCGGTCGTTCTTGAAGGCCATCGGGGTGCTGTTTCTCATCGCGGCGTTGGTGATGCTGGCGCAAGCCTGGGAGGGCATCGGGAAGACCGCCACGGGCGAGCGGCGCGCGCGCATGGAGCGTTCGCCGCAGTGGCATCAGGTGACCTTCGAGAACCCCGAGCCCATCGAGAACCACTTCTTCGAGCTCTTCAAGGTGTCGGGGAGCGACGACCTGAGCCCGAAGGCGCCGGTGCCGACGGTGGTGCCCGACTTCTCGAAGCCGCCGCAGAACGGGCTGCGCGTCACGTGGTTCGGGCACTCGTCGACGCTGGTGGAGCTCGACGGCACGCGCATCCTCACCGACCCGATGTGGAGCGAGCGCGCGGGGCCGCTGACGTGGGTGGGCCCGGAGCGCTACTTCCCTCCCGTGATGCCGCTCGAGCGGCTCGGCCGCATCGACGCGGTGGTGGTGTCACATGATCACTACGATCACATGGATCATCGGACGCTCATCGCGCTCAAGGATCAGGCCGCGAAGTTCATCGTGCCGCTCGGCGCGGGCGCGCACCTCGAATACTGGGGCATCGCCCCGGAGAAGATCGTCGAGGTCGACTGGGGTGACGAGGTGCCGGTGCGCGACGTGACCATCGTCTCCACGCAGGTGCGCCACGCGACGGGGCGGCAGGTCTTCGACCGCGACCTCACGCTGTGGAGCGGCTACGCGCTCATCGGCCCGATGCACCGCGTGTACTTCTCCGGCGACACGGGCCTCTTCACCGGGCTGGAGACCATCGGCGCGAAGTACGGGCCGTTCGACCTCACGATGTTCGAGGTCGGCCAGTACCACCGCAGCTGGCCCGACTGGCACATGGGCCCGGAGCAGGCGGTGTTGGCGCACCAGAAGCTGCGCGGGCGCGTGTTCCTGCCGATCCACTGGGGGTTGCTCACGCTCGCGTACCACGCGTGGACCGAGCCCGTGGAGCGCGCGCTCCTCGAAGCGCAGCGCGTGGGCGTCACCATCGTCACCCCGAAGCCCGGTGAGAGCTTCGACCCGCTCTCGCCACCCGCGCCCGAGAAGTGGTGGCCTGCGGTGCCGTTTCAGACCGCCGCGCAGCACCCCATCGTCTCGGGGAACGTGCACTTCACGCGCTGACTCACGGCGCCTGCGGCAGGTTGATGACCACCGGCACCAGGTGGCCGCGCACGAAGCCGTAGGCCTGCACGCGCCCGCACCCGCTCATGATGAAGCGATTGCCGCGCACCTCCCGCGAGAGCTGCTCGCGCGGGCACTGGAGGTCTGCCGCCGCGCGCTGTTCTGGCGTCTCGCGCCATTTGCACAGCCCGCCCATGCAGTGCAGCAGCGCCGTCGTCTGCCGCCCGCAGCCGGTCACCGTGTACGCATGCAGGTTGCCCTCGATGGACGCGGTGTATTCGCCCTGGAGCTCCGCTTCGGGGCACTGCAGCTCGCGGGAGGCCTCCTCGAAGAGCGCCGCGGCGCGCCGGTTGTTGATGCCCGGGCCGCTGACGCGCGGCCCCGCGCACGAGAACGTCGCCACCATCACCAGCAGCAGCTTCTTCATCTACGTGTCCTTTCCGGTGACGCCCCAGATCTCCAGCTTGCGGTAGAGCGTCTTGCGCTCGATGCCCAGGGTGCGCGCGGCGGCGGCCTTGTTGCCCTGCTGCGCCTCCAGCACCCGCAAGATGTAGCGCTTCTCCAGCTCCTCCAGCGTCACCAGCTCGCTGGGGTCGTTGGCGGTGAGCACCACGTGCCCCTGCCTTTCCTGCAGCAGCTTCTCGGGCAGGTCGTCGACGCCGATTTCATCGAAGCGCGTCAACGCCACCGCGCGCTCCATCACGTTCGAGAGCTCGCGCACGTTGCCGGGCCACTCCCACTTCATCAGGCGCGCGGCGGCGGGCGCGGAGAGGCCCTTCACCTGCTTGCCGGCGCGCGCGGCGAAGTTCTTCAAGAAGCGCTGCGCCAGCGGGAGGATGTCGGCGGTGCGCTCGCGCAGCGGCGGCAGCGGCACGTGCACCACGTTGATGCGGAAGTAGAGGTCTTCGCGGAACGCGCCCTGCTCGATGCGCTCCTCGAGGTCGCGGTTGGTGGCCGCGATGATGCGCACGTCGATGGCGTGCTCCGCGCGCGCGCCCAGCGGCCGCACGCGGCGCTCCTGCAGCACGCGCAGCAGCTTGGGCTGCAGGCCCAGGGGCATGTCGCCGATTTCGTCGAGCAGCAGCGTGCCGCCGTTGGCTTCGGTGAAGAGACCGATGCGCGCCTCGCGAGCGTCGGTGAAGGCGCCGCGCACGTGGCCGAAGAGCTCGCTCTCCAGCAGCGTCTCCGGCATCGCCGCGCAGTTGATGGCCACGAAGGGCCCGCTGCGCCCGCTGCGGGTGTGGATGGCGCGCGCCAGCACCTCCTTGCCGGTGCCCGACTCGCCGGTGATGAGGATGGAGCTCTGCGAGGTCGCCACGCGCCCCACGAGGTCGACCGCGCGCTGCATCGCCTCGCTCGCCGCCACCAGCCCCTCGAGGCGCGGCCCGCCGCTGACCTCCACGCGCAGCCGCGCGACCTCGCGGCGGAGGTTGCGGTGCTCGATGGCGCGCTCCAACGCGATGACGATGCTGTCGAGCTTCGCGGGCTTGGCGAGGAAGTCGTAGGCCCCGGCGCGGATGGCGGCCACCGCGCTCTCGTAGCTGCCGAAGCCGGTCAACACGATGAGCGGCGTGTCGGGGTGGCTCTGCGCGACGCGCTCCGCGAACTCCAGCCCGCCGAGGCCCGGCATGTTGAGGTCGGTCAGCACCACGTCGACGTCTTCGGCGTTGAGCTGCTGCAGGGCGACCTCGGCGCGCTGCGCGGTCACGACACGGTAGCCGCGCTGCGAGAGCCCGAGCTCCAGCGTGGAGGTGAGGCTTTCATCATCATCGACGAGCAGGACGCGGCCACTCATGCCCGGTGGAGATAGCGGAAATGCCCGCGCCACGTCTCGCTTACCTGTCTCCAGCGAGCCGCGGAGCGGCGTCAGGGCTGGGGCAGGAGCGGCACGTGCAGCGTGAAGGTGCTGCCCTTGCCCAGCTCGCTCTCGACGCTCATGAAGCCGCCGTGGTCCTCGAGGATGCTGGCGGTGATGGGCAGCCCGAGCCCGGTGCCTTCGCCCACGGCCTTGGTGGTGAAGAACGGCTCCAGCAGGCGGGTGCGCACCTCTTCGGTCATGCCCACGCCGTCGTCGGTGACCGCGACGCACGCCCACTCGCTGCCGCGCTCGTATCTGGTGCCCGTCACCACGCGCACGTGCCCGCCGTTCGCGCACGCGTGAATCGCGTTGATGACCACGTTGGTGATGGCCTGCTGGAGCAACCCCTCGTCGCCCTCCACCTTCACCGGCACGGGGTCGATGGAGAGCTCCACGTTGCGGCGCCCGGCGAGCGGCCCGACCAGCTCCGACACGGTGCGCACCAGGCGGTCGAGCGGCACGGTGCTGCGCTCCAGCTTGCGCGGGCGCGCGAAGTCCAACAGCTGGCGCACCAGCTTCGTCACCTGCTCGGTGCACTGCATGATGATGCGCGCCGACTTCTGCAGCGACGAGTCGGCCTCCGCGTCTTCGACGATGAAGCCCGCGCGGGCCTCGATGACGTTGAGCGGCGTGCCCAGCTCGTGCGCGAGGCCCGACGCGAGGCGGCCGACGCTGGCGAGGCGGTCTGCGCGGCGCAGCTGCTCCACCGCGGAGATGCGCGCCGCCGCTTCACGCGCGGTGGCGTCGCGCGCCTCGCCGATGCGCCTGCACATCGCGTTCATCTCCAGCGCGAGGTCTGACAGCTCGTCTTCGCCGGAGAGCCGGAGGTCGGGCTCCAGCTCGCCGCGCCCGACGGCGCGCGCCTTCTCCATCAGCGCGTGCGTGCGCCGGCCCACCAGCCAGAACCCCAGGCCGAACGCCGCCAGCGCCATGCCGCCAGCGGTCATCAAGGCCAGCACCAGCGCGCCGCGGAGGTGCGTGTTCTCCCAGGTGCGCTCGTGGTCGGGAGACTCCGAGACCTCGATGGCGCCCAGCGTGCGCCCGCCGCTGACGATGGGCGCCAGCGTGAAGCGCCGCGTGTCGATGGTGACGGTGATGGGCGTGTCCTTCAGGGCGGCGCACGGCACCGGCGCGGGCTGCGCGTCGGCGACATCGGGCTGACACACCCAGCGGATACGCACTTCGCCCGAGTGGTGCTGGTGCGCGCGCTCGATGGCCTGCCGCGCCGCCGGGAGGCCGTCGCGCTCCGAGGTGGCCGCCGCCGCGTCAGCCAGCGAGCTGGCCACCAGCTGGTGCGTGCGGTCCATGTCTGACTCGAAGTCGGTCTGGGCCTCGGTGTACTGCCGGTACTCGTGGAGCGAGATGACGCCCACCACGATCAACAAGAACGCAATCGTCAGGCGGGTGACGAGCCTCACGGTGCGCCCGCCTTCGCCTCGGTGCGCGCGACGCGGAGCCAGTACCCCAGGGCGCTCACCGTCAACGTAGCCGCGGGCACCCCCAGCGCCCACTCGTGGAGCAGCGGCAGCGCCACGGCGCCCAGCACCCCGCCCGCGAGGAAGGAGCCCAGCAGCCCCAGCAGCAGCATCGCGTGGAGGCGCTCCGGGCGGCTGCCGCGCAGCGCGTGGCCCAGCATCAACCCCAGGTCGGTGACGATGCCGGTGACGTGCGTGGTGCGCACCACCGTGCCCGCGTACGACGACGCCATCGCGTTCTGCATGCCGGCGCCCAGCGCCACGAGGTTGATGCTCCACTCGTAGCCCTCGTGCAGCAGCAACGTCGCGGTCAGCAGCAGCGCGGCCTCCACCAGCAGGGCGATGGCGTAGCGCGGGCCCTTCTCGGTCAGCTCGGTGCGGGGAATCAGCACGCCCGAGAGCGCCGCGCCGAAGAAGAACCAGCTCACCAGCAGCAGCGCCGTGAACGCGTCATGCCAGCTGCCGCCGCCCAGCTCGATGCCCACCTTCGTGATCTGCCCCGTGACGTGCGTGAGGCCCGCGCGGTGGGTTGAGAGGTACCCGATGGCATTCACGTAGCCGGCGTGCAGCGCGAGCCACGCGCCACCCGCCGAAATCCATACCGGTGTTTGTCTCCACGACATAGAGGCGCAGGTGACGTAGCGCTGAACGGTCATGCACGCCAACTTCGGCAGGAGCCGCCAATGAAGCAGGTGTTGTGGGTGCTGTTGCTGTCCGTGTTGTCGCGGTCGGGCCTCGCGGCTGCGCAGGAGGCCGATGCCGGGGTGCCTCCGGGGACGTTGGCGTTGCCAGCAGCGACGGTGAAGCCCGCGGGCGCGGCGGTGACGCTGACGGCCTCGGCGAAAGACGGGTTCAGCCTCGCGTCAGACGACGGGAACTGGGCCCTGCGCTTCGGCGGCGTGTTCTGGGCCAGCTTCCTGGAGCAGGTGAATCAAGGCGTCGCTGGCGCCCCCCACTTCGGCATTCCGCTGGCGCGCCTGCAGGTGCGCGCGACGCTGTTCCGCCCGTGGCTGCGCTTCTTCTTCCAGCCGGAGTTCTCGGGCACGCCGCGGGTGTTGGACCTCGAGCTGACGATTCAACCGTGGGACGCGCTGGGCCTGCGCGTCGGGCAGCTCCAGCCGGGGTTCTCGCGCGCGTGGCTCTCGCCGGTGCCGAAGCTGCAGTTCCAGGGTTTCACGGTGGCCAACACCCTCTTCCGGCCGGAGCGCCAGACCGGCGCGCTGCTCTTCGGCGCGTTCTTCGGCGGGCGGCTCGAGTACTTCGCGGGGCTCTTCGACGGCAACGGCATCAACCACGCGGCGAACGACAACCCGCAGTTGATGTGGAACGCGCGCCTCGCCGGCACCGTGTTCGGCACGCCGCCGGGCAACGCGGGCCACGTGAAGTACGACGAGACGGTGCACCTCGCGGGCGACATCGCGCCGACGTTGTTGGTGGGCCTCGATGGCTACATCAACCGGGTGACCACCGGCGCTCCGGGCGGCATCCTCGGCCCGCAGACCGAAGAGCAGCAGGTGGCCAGCGCCGACCTCTCGTTCGCGTGGAAGCGCTTCTTCGCGCAGGCCGAGGGGTACGTGATGCGCAGCGTGCCCATCGGCGGCATCGCGCCACCGACGGTGCTGCGCAGCGGCTTCGACGTGCAGGCCGGGTTCTTCGTCATCCGCTCCGTGCTGGAGGTGGCGGGCCGCTTCTCCTGGCTGCACTTCGACAACCACGTCGCGGGCGCGTGGGTGGTGCAGGGCGACGGGCAGCTCAACTACTACCTCGCGGGGAACACGCTGAAGGTCGGCCTGCGGTATTCGCCCGCGTATTCGCCGGTGGGCGGCGTGGGCGGTTTCTCCGCGGGGCTCACGCACACCCTCTTCGCGCAGGCGCAGGTGTGGCTCTGAGCTGACGAGGAGACAGGAGCGTTACTTGCGCACCCGCGGGCGCTGTGCCGATCTGTGCGCGTGCGCCTCTGGTTGTGCCTCCCTCCGCTGTTGATGCTCGCCGCCTGCGCGGCGCCGAAGGGTGAGTGCGAACCGGGCACGCGCGTCTCCTGCTACTCGGGCGCCGCCGCGACGGCCGGCCTCGGTGGCTGCCACGCCGGCGAAGCGCTGTGCGGCGCCGCGGGGACACCGGGCGCGTGCGAGGGCGAGGTGACGCCCCGCCCTGAAGCGTGCGACGGCCTCGACAACGACTGCGACGGCGCCATCGACGAAGACGTCACCAACGCGTGCGGCGGGTGCACCGTGCTGGCGGCCGCGCCGGGTGACGCGTGCTCCACCTGCGGCGTGTACGCGTGCGGAGGCCCCGACACGCTCACCTGCACCAGCGCGCGCCTCAACAACTGCGGCGTGTGCGGCGCCCCCGACGTCTCCGGGTTGAACGTGGCGTGCACCGGCAGCAACGGCTGTGCCGGCACCATGGGCTGCGACGACGCGGGCACCGGCAGCGCGTGCGTTTTCCCCGCGAAGAACAACTGCGGCGTGTGCGGCGCGGACGACGTGCGCGACGTGGGCTCGAGCTGCACCGTCGGCAGCTGCGACGGCACGTGGGTCTGCAACGGCCTCGGCACCGGCGCGGTGTGCAACGGCCCGTCGCTCAACAACTGCGGCGCGTGCGGCGTGGCCGACGTCACCGGGCTGAATCAACCCTGCACGTTGACCGGCGCGTGCGGCGTCACCGCGTGCAACCCGGCGGGCGACGGCGTGGCGTGCGTGCCCAGCACCGCCGACGGAGACGGCGATGGCGCCCCCGACCTCTGCGACAACTGCGTCACCATCGCGAACGCCTCGCAGGCCGACGGCGACGGTGATGGGCGCGGTGACGCGTGCGACAACTGCGCGAGCGTCTCCAACGCGTCGCAGACCGACACCGACCGCGATGGCCTCGGTGATGCGTGCGACAACTGTCCCTCCGTCGCGAACCCGGGGCAGGAGAACGGCGACGGCGACACCCTCGGCGACGCGTGCGACCCCGATTGGGACAACGACGGCGCGCCGAACACCTCCGACAACTGCGTGAACGTGCCGAACCCCGGGCAGGCCGACGCCGACAGCGATGGCAAGGGTGACGCGTGCGACAACTGCGTCAACGCGTCGAACGCCACGCAGGCCGATGGCGATGGTGATGGCGTCGGTAACGTCTGCGACAACTGCCTCACCGTCGCGAACGCCGCGCAGGCCGATGGTGACGGCGATGGGAAAGGTGACGCCTGCGACAACTGCGTCGGCGTGGCGAACGCTTCGCAGACCAACGTCGACAACGATGCGTTCGGCGACGCGTGCGACAACTGCCCGACGGTGCCCGGCAACCAGACCGACGCCGATGGAGACGGGAAGGGCGACCTCTGCGACCTCCTGATTTCGGAGCTCGCCGCCGCCGGCCCGCTGGGCGCTGACGATGAGTTCATCGAGCTCTACAACGCATCGGCTCAGGTGGTGCCCGTCGCTGGGTGGGTGCTCAAGCGCGTGGCCTCCACCGGCGCGGAGACGACGTTGAACGCGCTGCCCGCAGGCGCGCAGGTGCCCGCGCACGGCTTCTTCCTCTACGCCTCGGGGACTGACGCCGGTTACTCCGGCGTGACGACGCCCGACGTGGTGGCGTTCGGGTCGTCGTCGGGCGCGCCGAAGGTGCTGTCGCTCAACGCGACCGACGGTGGCGTGCGGCTCTACCTCCCCGACGCAGTGACGCTGAGTGACGCGGTCACCTGGAGCGCCGGGGCCGGCACCGCGCCGCTCGGCGCGTGGGGAAACTCGGCGGCGACCTACGCGCCCGCGTCCATCGAGCGGAAGGCGACGGCGGGTTCAACGCCGGCCACCATGAGCGGCGCCGAGGCGACCGCCGGGAACGGCTACGACTCGCAGAACAACGCGAATGACTTCGTGACGCGCGACCAGCGAGAGCCGCAGAACACCTCGTCGACACCAGAACCGTGAGGGCGTCGACGCGACGAACGCGTCAGAACGCGAGCTGCATCGAGTTGCGCGACACCGCGCACAGCGCCGGAGGCGTCAGGCCGCCCTTGGTCCGCCGCGCCATCGTCGCTTCGTGTTCCAGCAGCCACGCCTTCAACTCCACGCCGCCGGCGTAGCCGGTGAGCGAGCCGCTCCCGCCGATGACGCGGTGACACGGCACGATGAGCGAGATGGGGTTCTTCCCGTTCGCCGCGCCCACCGCCCGCGCCGCCGAGGGCTTGCCCACGTGCGCCGCGAGCGCGCCGTAGGTCGTCGTCGCGCCGAGTGGAATCTCGCGCAGCGCGCTCCACACCTGCTTCTGGAACGCGGTGCCCTGGGGCGCCAGCGGCACGTTGAACACGGTGAGGTGCCCGGCGAAGTACGCGCGCAGTTGGTCGACCACGCCAGCGAAGAACGCGTCGTCACGCGCCCACGCGTCGTCCTCGACGGGGACCGCGCGGTGCGACTCCGGGTACAGGCCGGTCAGCGCCGCGCCATCGCTCAACAGGAGCCATGGCCCGACAGGTGACGCAACGCGCGTGTAACGCACCGGCATGAGGTCTTTAGATCTCACCCATCACTCAAAGAAAAGTCAGAAGTTCAGCCAGGCGTGACCGGCTGAGAGGCCGCGCGCGCGCAGCATCGCGGTGACTTCTTCAGTCATCTCGGGCTGTCCCACGAGCAGCGCGGTGGTGTTCTCCAGCTGATCAACCGGGAGCAGTTGCTGCACCCGGCCGATCGGCCCCGACCAGTCGGGCATCGGCTCGGTGACCGTGACGCGCACGTCGATCTGATCAGCGCGCAGCTGCGCGAACTCGTCACCGAACACGATGTGCTCGGGCGTCAGCGCGCCGTAGAGGCCTTCGACGCGCCGGAAATCAGCGCGGCGCTTGCGCACCGCCTGCAACACCGAGCGCAGCGGCGCCCAGCCGGTGCCGGTGCCCACCAACAGCAACGAGCGCCCCTTGAGCTGATCGATGGGGAACCCGGGGCCTTCGGCGTGGGAGAGCTCGACCACCGCACCCGGCGGCAGCGCGCTCCACGCCTGCGCCACGTCGCCGTTGGTGCGCAGGAAGAAGTCGAAGTGCGAACCGCCGGGCGCCGAGGCGATGGCGAACGGCGCCTCGCGACCGTCGACGCGCACCCGGAGGAACTGGCCTGGCACGCGGAAGCTCGTCGCCACCGAGGCGGGCACCTCCAGCCGCAGCCGGCGAAGGCCGGGCCCGGCCGCTTCACTTCCGACGATGCTCCCGTGGTGCCACGACATGCTTCTCACGCTGTAGCACTCCCGCCGTCATATGGTGCGACGCCGTGCGCGCGCTGAAGACCCTCATCAAGCTGACCCTCTTCGTGACGCTGCTGGTGACCGTCACCGTCTTCATCCTCGTGCCCGCGGTGTGGCTGCGCACCGCCGCCAACCTGCCGAACGAAATCGAGAGCGCGAACGACATCGAGATGCACCTGCGCCAGAGCATCGAGAGCGAGCGGCAGAGCGAAGAGCTCCGCAAGCCGGTGAACTCCCGCGCCGACGTGACGTGGCCGCGGCCCGACTTTGCGCGCCTGCCCAAGCTGCTCATCGCCAGCGTCATCACGCAGACCGGGTGCCCGACGTACTTCGAGAGCCCGCGTGAAGATGGCTGGCCGTGGACCAAGCGGCTCGCGGCGAGCATGAACAACCGCATCATCGATGGTGATGGTGCGTGCGAGCTCATCTTCGCGCGGCGCATCGCGGAGTACCTGCAGGCGAAAGACGCGCTCCCGAAGCTGGTCGCGGCCGACCGTGTGCACCGCTTCCTCAAGAAGGAGGAGCTCGTCTCGTTCTGCCTCGAGGCGGAGCCGTTCTTCGAGCGTGGCGTCATCGGCGTCGACGCCATCTCACGGCGTGTGCTGGGGAAGCCGGTCTCAGGGCTGTCGCTCGCGGAGATCGCCGAGCTGCAGCTCGCGCTCGCGCCGCTCGGTTTTCAGGAGACGCTCTTCGACTGCAAAGACCGGGGGATGATCAAGACCTCGCGCGACCGCGTGCTCTCGGAGCTGGCGATGGTGGGGCACATCACCGACGAAGAGGCGAAGCGGGAGATGGCCAAGCCGCTCACCTGCGCCACCGTGAAGCGCTGAAGCGCCGCGCCATGGCGCTTTTTCATGCGCGCGCTGAGAGGCCGCGGCATGCATCGCCGCATGCCTGAAGCGGTCTTCGACTTTGCCCCGAGAGCAGAACAAGCAGCGGTAGAGCCCCGGCGCGTTCCGCTGATGTCCGACGAGGAGCTCGACGCGCTGCAGTTCGGCGTCATCTGCCTCGACCCGCAGGGGAAAATCCTCCGCTACAACCTGGCGGAGTCGCGGCTCGCCCGGCTGGACCGCGCGCAGGTGCTCGGGAAGAACTTCTTCAAGCGCGTCGCGCCGTGCACCGCGACGCCCGAGTTCGAGGGCCGCGTGCGCGCGTTCTTCGCCTCCACGGCGCCGCTCGAGCGCTTCGCGTACCTCTTCGACTTCAAGTTCGGCGCCCAGCAGGTCGAGGTGGAGCTGGTGCGCGTCGCCGACAACACGTCGGTCTACCTGCTCATCAACCGCAAGGCCTTCGGGCAGGCGCGCGAGGGGTTGCCGCCCGGGTTCGCCGCGCCGCTGCAGGGCGAGCTGGCGCCGGGCGAGCAGGAGTTGGGCGTGCTCCGTGACGACGTCGCGCGGCGCATGCTCTTCCTCGACACCAGCTTCGTGACCGCGCTGCACCAGACGTGGCTCAAGGTCGCGCCGCGCGCCTGGCCGGGGTTCAACCGCGAGTGGGGCTGGCAATGGGGCCGGCACTGCGTGGTCGACCTCGAAGCCGAGCTGCTCGAGAGCCGCAACACCACGCTGCGGGAGCTCCCGATGCGCGAAGCGATGGAGCTGGTGAGCAAATGGGCGGCGGAGCGCGGGCTAGGCACGCTGCGCTTCGACTTCTCACCCGCGAAGTACGGCGTGTTCGGCATGAGCCTCGATCGCAGCGCGATGGGCGAGGCGGTCGCGCCCAGCGACGCGCCCCGGTGCCAGCTGCTCGAGGGGCTCCTCGAGGCCGTCTGCGAACACCTCGCGCATCGGGTGCTCGTGGTGCGCGAGGCGCGCTGTTGTGCCAGCGGCTTCGACTCGTGCGTGTTCGTCGTCGCCGCGTCGAAGCGCAAGGAGGCGCTCGAGGCGGCCATCGCCGCCGGCGCGGAGACGCTCGACGCGGTGGTGGAGGTGCTCCGTGCAGCCCGATGAGCCGAAGCGCCGCGTGGTGGTGACCGGGCTCGCCGACGAGCAGGTGCCGGTCGAGCAGTTCTTCGCCACGTTCGATTGGGACGGCCCCGGCCCCGACGCGACGGTGCTCAGCGCGGAGGACTTTCTTTCAGCGCTGGAGTCGTGACTGAAAGACCACGTCGGAGTTGGTCCGACCTACTGAGCAATGCTGAGTGAATCGAGGGTCTCGTCTGTCAGTTGCGCGACCTCCGACTCGTCTATCGTGATGACGGCCTTCTCTCTCAGCGCCTTGATGAACGCGCTTCGAGCGGCCGTGTCTTTCTCGTCCCGCAGCTCTCGCCGCCAGGTCTCCGCCTTCGACCGGCAGACTGCCTCACGAAGCACCTGTCGGGTCTCGACCGTCGCCACGACCAGACGCTCCCCTTCCGAGAGCACGGAGCCGAGCGGCCCCGGCTTCTTCAAACGGAAGATCGCGTCGGCGAGCTCGGGCGTCATCGTCAAACGGCTGGCCGTTGTGTCGAGCGGGCTGAAGGGTTCGGTGTGGATGACGTCATCGGGGAACAGCGCGTCG